>CAZMDI010000234.1:0-2862 GCA_964564995.1 uncultured Dehalococcoidales bacterium | reverse complement strand
CCGCAACCTTCAGCATGAAAAGCAATCTCTTCGACCAGGCTAAAGGCATCCCGATTTGCCCTGTTTGCGGTACCGAGGTGGTCAAACCCGCAGAAGAAGTGATGTACTACTGCCCGAATTCCGCCTGCCCGGCGCAGGTCGAAGAACGTTTGCAGCATTTCGTATCGCGAGGGGCTATGGATGTCCGCGGCGTCGGCGAACAGATGGCTGCAACAATGCTGAGGGAGGGCCTCGTTAAAGACGCGGCCGACCTCTACAGCCTGAAAGATAAACGAGAGCTTTTCCTCAACGTCGAACGACTAGGCGAAAAATCTGTGGACAACATCCTGTCTTCCATCGAGAAGAGCAAATCACGTCCACTCTCCCGTCTTATCAACGCGCTGGGCATCCGCCATGTGGGCGACGAGACGGCAGCCCTGCTGGTCCAACATTTCGACAGTCTCGGCGCACTGGAAAAGGCATCCGAGGATGAATTGACCAACATTCCGTCCATAGGGCCCAAGATAGCAGGAAGCATCACGGCTTTTTTCCGGAATCCCGAAAACCTGCAAATTATAGAGAAACTCAAAGCTGTCGGTGTGAATACGCATTTTGAAGGCTCATCTCCCGGCGAAGCACTGGCGCTCGCCGGACAGGAGTTCGTCATCACCGGCAAACTCGAGAAGTTCAGTCGCGAGACGGCGGAAGAACTTATCCATAACCTCGGTGGCACCGCAAAGTCCGATGTTACCAAAAAGACGAATTATCTGGTGGTGGGGCTCGAACCCGGCAGCAAGCTTGAAAAAGCCCGCAAACTGGGCATAAAACAGATAAGCGAACCTGAATTACTGGCGATACTGGGACGATCCTAGAAAGTTAGAGGGAACATGGCTGAAATCCGACCTATCAACGGCATCCGTTACAACTCAAAGAGGGTCAAGAACCTCTCAGAGGTTATCTGCCCGCCTTATGACATAATCTCTCCTCAGCACCAAGGAGAGCTGTATGAGCGCAGTCCTTACAACTTCGTGCGCGTGGAATACGGACAGGAAACGCAGTCGGACTCCGACACCGCCAACCGCTACACGCGGGCCGAGCATTTTCTCGAGGAGTGGCTCCGGGACGATATCCTTGCCGTCGATCGATCTGCTGCCATCTACGTCCACGACCACTATTTCGTGGACGGCGGGAACGAGATCAAACGCCGCGGCATCGTGGTGCGGGTCAGACTGGAAGAATGGCACAAGATGATAGTGAGGCCCCATGAAGGGACCCTTTCCGGCCCCAAGAGCGACAGGATAGCCCTTATCCGCGCCCTCAAGGCAAATACAAGCCCGATACTCTCGATGTTCGAGGACAAGGGAGGGACGGTGCGGCGGATCCTTGTACGAGCAACCTCTAACAAGCCACTGGCGCAGGTCCACAAGCTGGAGGGAGAGAGGCACGACCTTTGGGCTGTTACCAGACTGGAAGATTTATCCGCGATAGAATCCGCGCTCAGAGATGAACCGGTGTACATCGCCGACGGCCACCACCGCTACGAGAGCGCCCTGGTTTACCAGAGGGAGCAGTCGGCGCTCAATCCCGGAGCCGGGCCTGACGCTGCTTTCAATTTCGTGATGATGGAACTTATCGATTTCGATGACCCGGGGCTTCTTATCCTGCCCCCGCATCGGCTGCTCCGGGGCTTGAACATATCCAGGCTGGCTGAATTGAAATCCTCCCTTTCGGCTTTCTTCGAGACGGAAACACTGCCTCACAAGGGGGCGGACACCTGGAGCAAACTGGATAAATGGCAGAATGCAGACTGGAAGCGTTTGGTGATTTACGGGCTTGAAGATGATAATTTCCTGCTTCTGACCCTGAAAGACTTCGAAACTGCTGCGAAATTTATGCCCAATTTCCACACCGATATCTACAAAAAGCTGGACGTCAGTATGGTGGACCATATCATCCTGGAAGAGATGCTCGGGGTGAAGCCTGAGGGTGACGGGGGGATAGCTTTTGATCACGACAGGGAAGATGCGGTCAAGAAGGTCCAGACCGGCGAGTTCCAGCTGGCTTTCATTATCAAGGCGGTCCGACCCGAAACCATAAAGGCCATTTCGGACGCGTCCGACCGCATGCCCCGCAAGAGCACCTATTTTTTTCCGAAGCTTCCCAGTGGGCTGGTGATCAACCGGCTGGTGTAAAATTTCGGCTCGAGATCCAAGCAGGTAGGATGGATAAATAAAGAGGGGCGGCTGATTGCCGCCCCTCTTTTGTATTAAGACTGGATAGAATACTTTATCCCATTATTACGATATCTGAAGGTACTACAAACGTGGCGTCAGGAATCGAAGCGAAATTATAGTTGGTGTAGTCCGTGGTGGTCGTACCCGAGACCGTCCTGATAGTCATGCCGTTTGCATTCGATATCCACATCTTGGTAACGACTCCCGAAGCTGTATACTGATAAATCGAACAAGCGACTCCGTTGACAGTTTCCGGCCCGACGTATAAGGGGGTGTAACTGGCTATCGATGTGGAACTGCTGGACTCGGAAGAATAAGACGATGCCTGGGCTGCCGACATCTTGAAGCCCACCTTGGTGCCCGGGTCGTAAAAGTAGTTGGACGTCCCGTCGAATATGATAATAGACGTCATTGGGGGCGGTCCGGCGGCAGTGATTTCCATCCTGAATTTGGACGGGTTGCCGCCTTTGACCCATTCCTTCATATTCTGGACACCTTCCGGAGCGGTTATTTTGATTTCGACATAAAAATTTGCCTGCGCTTTTCCGAGAAGCGCGGACAGATCATTCCCGGAAGCTGAAGTAGTGGGTGCTGCCGAGGTTGTGGGCGTCGCCGAGGTTGTGACAGGCTTGGTGGTCGTAGTCGACAC
>CAZMDI010000233.1:0-2876 GCA_964564995.1 uncultured Dehalococcoidales bacterium | reverse complement strand
CCGCCGCAAAAGTATCGAATGACTTGGCACGGGTCCACTGGCCGTCTAGCTTCTGAAGATCTCTGGCGGTGACGTCATTGAAACACGTGTAACCCAGAACAAAATCCATGGCTTCCGATGGTTCGACCCGGCGGGCTTTCCTGCCTATAACGATACCCATCTCACCTTCGAAATCCACCTGTTTTGAGATGACCGGATAAACGATATCTTCGAGCGGGCCGATGACCGCAGTGGCAGGTTTGAGGAACATCAGCGGCGATGCTGGCAGATCATGCTTGAACTCTGCCGCATGACCCCGGTAGTTTATGCCGATGGCCGCGATTTTAGAGGGCACGCACGGTGCGAGCAGTTTTACCTCTGAAAGTTTAAAAATATCTTCGAGAAGCTTGATCCCGTCGAAAGGGTCCCCGTTCATCATTTGAATTGTGTCACCCCTCAGGATCCCGTAATGGCTGAGACCGGAGGCACTGAAACGCACGATTTTCATTTATGAATCCTTAAACTTTAATCTTTGGTAGTGGGGATGACAAGGATCGGTTTACAGCCCGCCTGCAGGACTTTTTGGGTGGTGCTGCCAAAAACCCAACGCTTGATACCGGAGAATCCGTGGGTAGTCATCGCGATCAGGTCGATGCTTCCGGAATCCGAATAATCGATGATGGCCTCGGCAGGCGCATCGGCGGCTACCGTAGTGGAAAGCTTTACACCGCGCTGTTTAAGGGGTTCCGCTATGTCCGCAAGATATTTTCCTGCGGAACGTTTGATCTCATCGTCACTGGGCAGGACCACATTAGGCACCATCGTTTCAAAACCGGGGACATATCGTACCGGTTCGACAGCCTGGAACAGGATGATCTCCGCCCCAAGCCCAACCGCCACAGGTTCGACGAGTTTGAGCGAGCGTTCACTCATCGTGGAACCATCCAGCGGCACGAGAATGCGCTTTACAAGCCTGCCTTCTCCGGGCTCTCGTTTGGCCCGGACCAGTAACACCGGTTTGCCGCTACCCGAAAGTATCTTCCCGGCTATACTGCCGGGCATCTGCGGGTTCCCCCCGGAGGCGCCGTGCGCCGCAATTATCATGAGGTCAGTTTTTTCACGCGTACTCAGCTTCAATATTTCATCAGCGGGTTTGCCTTCTAATACGTGAGTTGTGATTTTGATGCCCAACCGTTCGAGGTCGGAGGAAACACGTTTGAGATATGCCTCAAAAAGATGGCTTTTGTCAGGAGTTCCTGTTTCAGAAACGGTCGCCAGAAGTACCTCGGATTTAAACGCGGCCGCGATTTCCGCCGCGTAAGGCAAAGTAATTTCAGCCCCGTTGGAACCATCTAGCGGTACGATAATCTTGTTGAACATGTCGTCCTCCATTAAGTCATCCTGTGAACTTCATTATACATCTTGTCCTGCCTGTGTTTTCAAACTTCTCTCATTGTCGGACTCAATCCGACAATCCATTCTTCCCCCGCCATTGTCGAACTTGCTCCGACAATCCAGACACCAGGGTTCGGGTCCAGTATCCTGGATCCCGGCGCGCGGGCCGGGATGATCCATCCTCCGCCACGCTCTGCCAATCCATTAAGTGAAAACATCGCGGCAGACGCATTCGAGTATTGACACCATACGCGCCGGATTGTTAAACTGTAGAATCCCGTGCAGTAGCCACCGGTTGGAGATTTCGATGACAGATAACACTTCACCACCCTCTGACCGTGCAAAGTTGCCGAGGCAGGGGCTGGTCGCTGTTTTCACCGGCAACGGCAAGGGGAAAACCACTGCGGCCATGGGTACCGCGGTCCGGGCAGCCGGTTACGGGTTCAAGGTTTTCATCGTATTCTTCCTGAAAGGGAAAATGTTCGCACAGGGAGAAGTCCAGGCATTCGCAAAGTTCCCCAACGTCCAAACCGAGACTTACGGAACCAGCGAATGGGTGGTCAAAGGCGCGGAAAATCCCGAGGCCAGTTCTCAATCGAAGAAAGCACTTGAATCCGCCGCCAAAGCCCTGTCCGGCGGCAACTACGACCTCGTCATACTGGACGAGGTGAACAGTGCACTGGATTTCGGATTGGTCAGTTTGGAAGACGTTATCGCCTTGATAGCTTCCCGGCCGGCGAATGTCGACCTGATACTGACGGGGCGCGGGGCAAATCCGGCCGTCATCGAGATAGCCGACGTGGTGACCGAAATGGTAAACATCAAACATGCCTTCGAAAGGGGCGTTCCCGCCCGCGAAGGTTTTGATTATTGAGAATAATATAGACGGAGGAGAAGTCATGAAGATAACTTTAAGCGTAATCAAGGCCGACATCGGCGGTTTTGTCGGTCATTCCGAATCGCATCCGGACGTGCTGGCCCATGCCTACGAATGCCTGCTGAAGGCCAAAAATTCCGGCATGCTGGTGGACTTCCACGTCACCAAGTGCGGCGACGATGCCCAGCTGGTGATGACCCACACCATGGGCGTGGACAACAAGACTATCCACGAGATGGCCTGGAACACCTTCGTCGGCTGCACCGAAGTAGCCAAGAAACTCAAACTCTACGGCGCGGGCCAGGACCTGCTGGCGGACGCTTTCTCCTGCAACGTGCGCGGCATGGGCCCGGGCCTTGCTGAAATGGATATCACCGAGCGCGGCTCGGAGCCCATCATAATCTTCATGGCAGACAAGACCTCCTCGGGCGCATGGAACCTGCCCCTTTACAAGATGTTCGCCGACCCGTTCAACACCATCGGCCTGGTCATCGCCGACAACATGCACCATGGCTATTCCTTTGAAGTCCACGACGTGATGCACGGCAAGAAGATCACCTTCAACGCCCCCGATGAGATCTACGATATGCTGGTCTTCATCGGAGCGCCTTCGCACTACTGCGTC
>CAZMDI010000232.1:0-2911 GCA_964564995.1 uncultured Dehalococcoidales bacterium | reverse complement strand
CTGAGGGGGAAGAAACAGGCCGCGGTAAAGGTCAGGAACGCCCCGGCAATCAGCGGAACGAACGCGTAAATCCGCATTTTATCGAGAACCGCCTGCGGCTGCTGAACGAGGTGCTGGTCGAAGCCGGAGAGAACCAGCATGACGCCGCCCAGACCGGTGCAGAGAGAAGACTCGAGCTTGGTCATAAAGGAAAGAACCGCCGCGAAAAGTCCTTCACGGCGCTCGCCGTGTTCAAGCTCGTCCAGGTCACAGATGTCGGGCATGACCGAAGCCAGCAGGTTGTTTTGAATTGTCAGCGCCGGATGAAAAAGCAGAAGCAACGCGAAATACAGATAGACCTGGCCGGGCCGCATAATGAAGGGCGTCAGCACCGCCTGAATACAGGCCAGTCCGTAGCAGATGATAAGCCCGCGCCGCTTGCCCAGCCAGCGGGTGATCGGAGCGGCCAGCGCAACCATGGCGAACCCCAGAATAAAACCGGCGATGCCGTTCCAGCCGCTGATAACTTTGCTGTACAGGGACTTGTTCCCGCCGCACACGCTGTAGATGGCGATGTAGGCGACCATTGCATTATAGAGCGTGGCGCCCAGAACGTTGATGAACCGCATGACAAGGATCACGACAAAGGGCCGGTTCGTTAACGTGGCCTTGAGCGCCGGCACAATGCCGACATGCTTGCGGTTGATTTTCTGAAAACGTTCCTTCGCGGCAAAGACGGAAATCAGCCCGGAGACCAGAATAACCGCCGCCATGGCGAGCGAGAGAGTGCGGAACCCGTTCACCTCCCCGAGATGGCCGGAACCGAAAATCGGTCGCTGGGCCATCCAGTAAGTAAAGCCGCCGGCCAGCGAGCCGATGCTGAAATAAAAGTTGCGCGTTGCCTGTACCTTGGACCGCTGGTGATAGTCGTCCGACAGCTCGTAGCCGAGGGCGCCGTGCGACATCTCAAACACTCCGAGGTTGGCATACAGGAGAATCGTGAACGTCAGCAGATAGGCAAAACCCCGCCAGTCACCGACCCATTCCAGCGGAATCCGCCAGACGCCGGCCACCAGAATCGCGCCGAGAATCGTGGTCACAAAAATAAAGGGCCGGCGACGGCCCCAGCGCGTATGCGTATTGTCTGACAGGCGGCCCATCAGAGGATCGATCACGATATCGACCAGCCGCGGCAGCATCATGGCCGTGGCAACCCAGGCCGGACTCATTTCATAGCTGGTGATAAAAACCAGACTGAGGAAGGAATAGATGACGCCCGACATCCAGTAATAAGCCATCCCGCCAAGGCCCCACAGATGGATAGTCAGATTGGATGCGGTATAGGCCGTTTTTTTCACGGGACTGCAGTCTGCTCCGTCGGTCATAGAACACTCCTTGGTTAATCCGTCTGCAAAAATCAAGGGGCAGTTCATAGCCTTTTCCTGCACAACCGAAAAGCAGTTTCAGCCCTAAAGTCACTTTTTATGCCCGGAGAGACCCGGCCTTTCGCGCCGGTTTAGATTAGGCTCCCGCCGCGCTGAAAAAATGAACTGTTCCATATTAGAACACTTCATGCACCTTGTTCTGGTATTTTGACAGCTCGCGACTATGCTCATCCGGCAAAGACCTGTGGGGTGCGACAACGCTATGCGATACTGGTGGGTTAATCACAATCAGACTTTCCAACAAGAATTTGTCGGAGGATACATCTGGTGTCCAAAGAAAAATCGCAACGGGCAACAAAATCACTTCTATGAAACTGTAAGAGAAGTTTCTCCAGGAGATGTTATCTTCTCCTTTGCCGATACTCGCATTCAGGGTTTCGGGTTCGCAAAAACTCATTGTTATCCTTGCCCAAGGCCCAATGAGTTTGGCCGGATTGGTGATTCTTGGGATCATAGCGGTTGGCGTGTAGATGTCGCCTTTCAAAAGCTCGCTACCCCTCTTCGCCCCATAGATCACAAAGATCTTTTTGCACCGCTTCTACCTAAAAAATATGCTCCGATACGGGCGGAAACTGGATATGGAAATCAGGGGGCTTATTTTTCAGAAGTTACTAAAGCTGTCGCGCTTTTAATCGCTAACCTTTCCGACCCGACGATTGTTCATCTCTTTGATGCACACGCGGCGAACGAGACGATGGCTTTATATGAGGCGTCAGCAACGGCTCCGTTGAGCCCTATTTTAGAGTGGGAAGACCAACAACAACGGATCATAGAAAACTCCACTGAGGTTTCAGAAACTACACGAAAAGCGCTTGTCTATGCACGAAAAGGACAGGGCTTATTTAAACAGCGTGTTTCTGAATTCGAAAAGGCTTGTCGTATTACTCGGGTCAATAATCCTGCTCATTTGATCGCAAGCCATATCAAACCATGGCGCGAATCAAATAATGAGGAGCGTCTTTGTGCCGGAAATGGGCTTTTGCTTACGCCATCAATAGATCATCTCTTTGATCGTGGCTTCATCACTTTCGCTGATAATGGCGAGGTTGTTGTCTCGCCCGTGGCTGATAAAATATCGCTCGAACGAATGGGTGTTAAAACTGTCATGCCTGTATTTGCGGGGAACTTTAATAACGATCAGAAACACTTTTTGAATTACCACCGAGAAGAAATTTTCCTAAAAGCGGCCTCTTAGTCGAAAACTCGGCGCCGATCATTGGTTGTTTCAGTGTAACCGCCGGCACCAAGCTGCCTTTTGATGTTCCAGATAATTCGGCGGTAATACCGTAAAATGGAGTGAGCCTCCTCTACACCGCTTACCTCGGCAATGTGTCCGTATGAGACGCCGTTTTTGTAATAGCCAACAGTTTCTTCGTACAACACCACTCGACACGCAAGCCCATCAAGAACTTGCCCCCACTCCTGCTCGCTCAACTCTACTTTTGGTTTTTTCATGCGGAGCATGATGCCCGCTTCATGGACGATAA
>CAZMDI010000231.1:0-2921 GCA_964564995.1 uncultured Dehalococcoidales bacterium | reverse complement strand
GGGCACAAAGAGGGAACCGTAGAAAAAAATGAAGCCGAGATGCTTCACAACGTTTTCGATTTCGGCGACCGCCCGGTGCGCGAAGTTCTGGTGCCGAGGCCTCAGGTTATCAGTGTGGCGAAAGGGACTTGCCTTTCCGATTTTTTAAAGTTGTATTCCGAGTCTCCCAAATCCCGGTACCCGGTTTTCGAAGAAAGCATGGACAATGTCATAGGGATACTGGCCGTCAAGGATGTGCTCATGTCTATGGCAAAGGGCGAAATCACAAAAGAAAGCCATATAGACGACCTGGTACGCCTTGCTTATTTCGCACCCGAAACAAAACATATCAGCGATCTTTTTCACGAGATGAGGGATAAAAACTTCCATATGGGTATAATAGTGGACGAATACGGGGGCACTGCCGGAATCGTAAGCCTCAGCCGTTTGATGGAAGAGATATTCGGTCCCGTGGGAGACGAACTTTCAGCGGCCGAAAAAGAGTTTGAATCCATCAATGAACATACTTTCCAGGTCGACGGCGGCATGCGTATCGAAGAAGCTAATGCCGAGATAGGCCTTAACCTGCCCGAGGGCGAATACGAGACTGTGGCAGGTTTTATACTTAACCTTATCGGGCGTATTCCGAAACAGGGGCAGCAGGTCAAGTTCCGCGACCTGAAAATCGTAATTACCAAAATGAAAGGACTTAAAATCGAAGAAGTCCTTATCACGAGAGAGAAGGCCCAGAAATATGAACCGACTAAGAATCCGATTTAAACGAGGCGAAGAGATAAAGTTTATCTCTCATCTTGACCTGATACGTGTTTGGCAGCGGGCTTTTCGGCGGGCGGGCGTGGTGCTCGCTTATAGCGAGGGGTTCAACCCGCATCCCCGGATATCGCTGGCTTCGCCTCTTGCCCTCGGCATCACCGCTGAGGCCGAACTCATGGATGTCTACACTGTCCAAGCCATGTCCAGCCATGCTTTCACTGCCATGGTAGCTCCTGAACTGCCGGTAGGCCTTTCGATTTCTCAGGTTTTCCCGATGCCGCTTGAAGCGCCCACCCTTCAGGCCCAGATCCGCTTTGCTGAGTTTGAAGTGAGGGTACATGTAAACGATCCCGAACTCGTGAAACAGAAGGTGGCTTCCCTGCTGGCATGCGAGACTTTTCCCTGGCAACACCAGCGTGATACGGGTATCAAATCGTATGACCTGCGCAAGCTTGTCGATAATCTCTGGCTCGTTTCTTTTGAGGACGGTGTGGCCGTCCTCGGGATGAAACTGCGCTGCGACAGCGAAGGTGCCGGGCGCCCTGAGCAGGTCGTGAAGGCGCTTGGATTGGACGTACCCCTGTCTATCAACCGGACCAGGCTGACTCTCCTTGCCGGATAAATGTGCCGGGCCAGCTTTTTACCCCCTGAGGGTGTTATTCAGCGCGCTTCCCTGACCTCTTGGTCGTTTTCCAGCCCTGCCGACCGGCTTTCGTATAACCATTGACCCGTGCTGGCGGCGCAGCCCTGGGTTTTGACCAGGGAGTCGCGTGCCGGTCGATTGCCTTTTGCGCTTTTGATGATGGAAACAATAAAACCCTGATAGCTTAAATATGCGACAGGGAGAGGCCATATCATCCCTGCTATAATGAGGGCTGTATGTCACAGGATTTGCGTTTGTCCGTATCCCGTTTTTTGCATCGGAATCACCTGGTGGAATCGAAGCTCGTGGTTGCGGTTTCCGGCGGCCCTGATTCCGTTTGCCTCCTTCACGTGCTTTCAAGTCTTGTGGATGAACTGGGGTTGACCCTCCACATCGGACACCTGGATCATGGGTTGAGGGGGAAGGAATCGTTTGACGATTCCGAATATGTGGCGAGTCTTTCTGAAAAACTTCAGATCCCGGTCACGGTTGGACACGCCGATGTCAAGGCTTACCAGGCCTCTACCGGGATGACTCTGGAAGAAGCGGCGCGCGAGGTCCGCTATTCATTTCTTTCCGAAGTCTGTCAGTCGGCTGGCGCCGGATATATCGTCACCGGCCACACCAGGGATGACAACGTCGAAACAATCCTGCTTCATCTGATAAGAGGCAGCGGCACGAGGGGCCTTGTAGGACTGAGGCCTTTGACAACCCGGGAAATAGACGGCGACGAAGTGACCATAGTCCGGCCTCTAATTGACATAACGCGGAAAGAAACGGTTGGCTACTGTCGGCATTTCGCACTGGAACCGAGGACAGATTCTTCAAACCTGGAGCTGTCTCCGCTCCGCAACAAGGTCCGGTTGAAACTCCTGCCGATGCTGACAGAGTACAATCCGAACATCTCTTCCGCCCTCCTGCGGATGTCATCAAGCGCCTCAAGCGAGCTCGATTACATGGACAGCCAACTGGAAGGTATCTGGGATAACATCATATCGAGAAAAAGCGATGTGATCACCCTGGACAGGGAAGGACTGTCCGGTGTTCATCCGGCTCTTAAAAGGCATATCCTGCGGGCCTGCCTCGACCAACTTCCCGGCGGTCTCAAAGACATCGAATCGGTTCATGTCGAGGATATGCTTGGATTGCTCGATAAGCCGGCGGGGCGCAGGATCGACTTACCGCGCGGGTTGGTGTTTTTCACGGGCTATGACAGTTATTTGCTTGGGCGGGAGTGCGACATGGACAAACCCTGTCCCCGGTTGAACGGCGAGTATATTTTGAATATTCCCGGCACAACGGACCTTCCGGGATGGAAGGTGAGCGCAGAGATAGTTAAAGATATGGACACCGATGACAACGCCTTGACTGCCTATCTGGATGCCGGTTACGCCGGCAAGATTCTTAGTGTCCGGACCTGGAAGAACGGCGACCGTTTCCAACCGCTCGGGATGGACTCTCAAAAGAAGCTCGGAGAATTTATGATTGCCGCCCGGATACCCCGTGACCTTCGGCGAAACATCCC
>CAZMDI010000230.1:0-2922 GCA_964564995.1 uncultured Dehalococcoidales bacterium | reverse complement strand
CGGGGACCAAATCGCCTCTGGATTCCGGCTGTCGCGCCGGAATGACAAACGTCGGCCAGAGTGATGGGTGAAGTGGAAACGGGATTGCTCCGTCACAACACCAATACATTTATCCTCAAGGAACTGGCAGCTATCAGCACTCAGCTGTCAGCTGTCAGCTACGAGACGGCCCAAAGTGGTGGAGCCATCTCCAAGATGTGCGCTCATGGATGACACCAGAGATTGAGGCAAAATTGAGGCTAAACGACGGGGAACAAATCGACTCTGGATTCCGGCTGTCGCGCCGGAATGACAAACGTCGGCCAGAGTGATGGGTGAATGGGAACGGGATTGCCGCTCACAACAGCTATCAGCAGTCAGCTGTCAGCTGGGAGACGACCCAAAGTGGTGGAGCCAGCTCCAAGATATGCGCTCATGGATGACACCAGAGATTGAGGCAGGATTGAGGCTAAACGACGGGGACCAAATCGCCTCTGGATTCCGGCTGTCGCGCCGGAATGACAAACGTCGGTCAGAGTGATGGGCGAATGGGAAACGGGATTGCCGCGCTTCGCCCGCAATGACAACGAGAGAACTGAAATTACAACTCGAGAAACGCAATGACAACGAGAGAACCGCAATGATAATGAGAGCGGTCAGCCCCAAAATTAAGCCCTGTTTACTTCGCACCCATCCCGAAATATGGTCAAACCGCCAAAAAACCTCAAATGGCATTCTAGTGCCTTATGATACCGCCCGGCATCTGGACCGAGGGGCCGGATTCAAACCACACATTCATTGAAACCAGCCTCCGTGAGTGTTATCATTTATCTTATTCTTTCGAAGGAGGCCTTAACCATGGGTGGATATTTCCGCATCCTCGCCGCTATCCCCGGATTCTTCCTCAGTTCCTGGTTTTTGATGCTCCTCTGGGGCGTCATCGCCAACCGACTCGGACTTTCGCTCACTCTAAGTTATGTCAACTCTATGCTGATTACCATCACCCTCTGGCTGGGGGTGGCGCCCCTAGCCGCCGCAGGGCGCAAGGGTTAACGCAAATCGATCCCAACGATGCTTGAACATGGAGGAAACCTGATAAACGACAAGTACGCCGCGGCAGGCGTTGATATAAATGCCGCAGATTCGGTAAAAAAAGAGATCGGCAAACTGGCGCAGGCGAGTTTCACTCCCGGCGTCCTCGCCGGGCCCGGGCTCTTCGGCGGGCTTTTCGAACTGAAGGGATTCAAGAACCCGGTCCTGGTTTCCAGCATGGACGGAGTCGGCACCAAGCTGAAGCTGGCTGTCGCCCTTGACAGTTATGACACCGTGGGGATGGACATTGTCAACCACTCCGTCAACGATATCCTGACGTGCGGGGCCGAGCCTCTTTTCTTCCTGGATTACATCGCCATGGGGTGCCTGGCGCCAGAAAAGATCAAGGCTGTTGTCAAGGGCATGTCAACAGCGTGTCAAGCGGTTGGCTGCGCCCTGATAGGAGGCGAAACGGCAGAAATGCCCGGCCTTTACCTGGGCGACGACTTCGACCTGGTCGGAACCATCGTGGGGGCGGTAGAAAAAGACCGCATCGTAAACGGGCAGGACATCGTCCCGGGCGACGTCATCCTCGGACTGGATTCCAGCGGCCTCCATACCAATGGATATTCCCTGGCACGACGCGTCATGGGGGAAAGCAAAGAAACGCTGCAGACCTTTTACCCCGAACTTGGCAAGACACTTGGGCAAGCGCTGCTCGAACCGCATCGTTGCTATTTTAAAGAGATAAAACCCCTGCTGCCCCTTATCAAGGGGCTGGCACACATCACCGGCGGGGGGTTTCCCGGCAACGTGCCGCGCGACATGCCGCAGGGAGTGACGGCCCGGTTCGATACGGGAGCCTGGACAGTGCCGCAGATCTTCAGACTGATACAACAGAAGGGCGGTATCTCGCGAGACGAGATGTACCACGTTTTCAACATGGGCATAGGGATGGTCATCATCGCTTCGCCGGAAAAAGCTAAAACCATCAGTCAACAACTGCCGGAGGCTAAAATTATAGGCCTGATCACCAGCCTGGAAGGAACTTCCAGGGTCATCCTCGATTAAAGATTGTAAAGGAGAACGATTGACATGCGTGCCATCATCAGCGTTTCCGACAAGACAGGGGCCACCGATTTCGCCAGAGGGCTGGCGGCCATCGGGTTTGAGCTTTTCAGCACCGGCGGGACCAAGAAATCCCTCGCCGAAGCGGGGGTCCCCATACACGGAGTCTCGGACATCACCGGCTTCCCGGAAATTTTGGACGGGCGTGTCAAGACCCTGCACCCCATGATACACGGGGGACTGCTCGCGCGCCGTGACCTGCAATCACACATGGACGAGCTTGCCAAAAACAAGATCACACCCATAGACCTGGTAGCGGTCAACCTCTATCCATTTGTCCAGACCGTGTCAAAGGGAGGCGTCGCCATCCAGGAAGCGCTGGAAAACATCGATATCGGCGGGCCGACCATGATCCGCGCTTCGGCCAAGAATTTCCCGTCTGTTATCATCATCGTCGACCCGGCAGACTATGAGATGGTCATGTCTAAGCTCAAGGCAGGGGGCCTGGACATGGAAGACCGAAAGCGGCTTGCGCAGAAAGCCTTCCAGCATGTCGCAATCTATGACACCGCCATATCCCAGTACCTGCGGCAGGACATGCCGGGTTTCCCGGAAGAAATGACCATCGCCCTTAAAAAGCACTACGACCTAAGATACGGCGAGAACCCGCACCAGAAGGGCGCTTTCTATTCCGAGCAAAACGTGGTCAAACAGGACACCGGCATCACATGGGCCAAACAGCTTGGGGGCAAGGAGCTTTCGTTCAACAACATCCTGGACGCCGAGGCTGCATGGTGGGCCGCTTCCGATTTCCCCGACACCACCGTCGCCATCGTCAAACAT
>CAZMDI010000229.1:0-2938 GCA_964564995.1 uncultured Dehalococcoidales bacterium | reverse complement strand
TAAGGCAAGTTTTCCCATTGCCTCCATCTCGGAGTTAATAAACTGCACACTCCAGATCAGATTTTGATGACTTTGCCAGCCTCCAGGAGAACATTGACGATATCGTACATGTTCCCCGCGATGCCAAACTTCAGCTTGTCCAGGATGCCGTAGTAATTTAAGCAGGTACCGCAGGAGATTATCTGCACGCCATCCTCGGTGAGTGCTGCTAGGCTATCGAGTACATCCGAACCCTCGGTCGTTAATTTGACACCATTGTTGATGAACATGATTTTCTCAGGCTTGGGCTCTGAATCGTGGAGAGTATTGAGAAACGCCTTCATCAAAATCCCGCCGAGTCTCTCTTCCCCCACTCCCAGCTGATCGGTGGTAATAAAGACCACCAACCCACCGGGAGTCGGGACGCTCGCAATTCCTGCACCTTTTTTGCCAGCGTCAGGATTACGGGTAACATGCATGTTCCACAAACCCGCACCCTTATCCTCTATCTCAACCTTATGCCCCTGGCTTTGCACGAAACGCCGAACGTTGTCGCGGCTGACAATATTGTCGACCAATACATCAAATTTATCATCAGCGGACTTTTCCATAGCTTTCTTCGTATTGACGACTGGAAGCGGACATGTTTGCTTGCGGCAATCTAGTTCTGTTACCATTTTTCCTCCTATGACCCAGGGGTGAGTTCCAGACGCCATTCATCCTTAAGCTGCTGCGTTTTGACGGTATATCCTTTAGTTTCAGCCAGACGTGTAACGTGTTCCTTGGCACTACCCGTATCGACTTTCACGAGAAGGGGTTTTCCGGGATGGTTCGCTATGGCCTTTTGCACACGGACCACGGGGATCGGACATGACAAACCAAGCGTATCAACTTCGAACATGGCCACTCCTCACTTGCTTTTTTCGCTATAACAGACACCACTCCACGAGCAATAATTATTGTTCGCGACCTCCGGAAACCGGTCAATGATATCTTTGACTTTGGTAGCTGGCGTGGGTTGAGCCAGCAGCCCTGCCATGCGGTTGGTCCGACACGCAAAAATGGCGGCATCCTTAGGTTCGAGCCCAGCATAAACTAAACCGGAAACCAGTCCTGTTACAGTGTCACCGGTCCCTCCGATCGGTTCCAACTGCGGCACATTGGGTTCAGTGATGGTCGCAAGGATCTGCCCGTCCACGGCAACATAGTCTGTTTTGCCTTTTACCAGAAGTAGTTTGGCGGCACTTTTATTTTTGAACGCGGCCTCTATCTGGCCTGGTATTTTATCTGCGTCGCAATCGAACAGGTGATGCGAAATATAGGCCGGGTGGGTGGCCTGGGGGTCTGCCAGGAAAGCTATTTCTGACGGGTCAGGAGTGAAAATATCGAATTCGCCTGCAAGGCCAGCCCCTTTTGCGGCGTACATTGCTCCGGCGTCCGCGATCATGAAGGGCCGCTTTTCACACCCTTTAATCGTCTCACAGAGTTTCTTCAAAAGCGCCATTATGGGCAGGCTGTAATGCATGGTCAGCACTTCAGGATTAAGTTCAACGACATGGTCCGTTAAGTGTTTATAAAGGTCCCGCGTTCCCTTGCCATCGCCAATATCGCCTGCAACGAGAACATAAGGGGATTCGATTTTGAAGTAACTGGTGATAGCCAGCGTTGCGCTGATCATGGCACCCGTACCCTGGGTCCGCGAAAAACGCCTATCATCTGCCACCAGATTGTCACCATCCTGTCGTACCTGACCAAAAGTCAGCGGCAAGTTTTTATCCGGGATCGTTCCAAAAAGGAGAATCATGGACGGCTGCCTCCATTAAAGATGCTAAGCGCTTCCTCATATGCACGTTGTAGCATTGTCGCACATAGCGTATATCCCAATTCATTTGGGTGAGGAGCAGCTGCGAGTGTCTTATCCACCATTTCAGCGTTCAGGTACGGAATATCGGGGCACCCGCCGCCGGATATGTTAACGATCATTCCGCTGCCTTTTTCGAAAGAAAGCTTCATATTGCCAGACTTGACCATCACCCATCTGCCGAAATCGGTTACCTTGACGATATCGCACATCTGGGAAGCATTTTTCGTGAGCGGTAAAAATCGAACGAACAGAACATCCTTTTCCTTGAAAAGGCGCTCAATACCCGCCTGCTCAACAAGGTTGAATTCCAATGCCAAGTCGCACCCCATGCGCAGTTCAGGGGGCGGCGCCACAAGCCTAACTTCGTAGTCTGCGGCGCGCACGGTCCGCTCACCTTGCATCGCACCGGCAACATCATGAAAAATGATGATGCCGTCACCCGTGAATTTGGCTTTATTTGGTTTGGAAGACTCCATGATTTTTTACTCCCGATATATATATGTATTTATTCTACACGGTTTCTTTTTCACGCATTAGAAAACCGATTGAGGCACAGAACAATAAACCACCGGCCACCGCCCAGGTAGCGTACTTTCCAAGGGCCCCCGTTGTACCGGCACTCGATGCGAACAGGAAGTTGACGGCTATGGCCCCTCCGGCTATGTATCCGAGGACGCTGACTCCGGCATCAGTATCGCCTTCACCCGCCAGCACCGTATTACGGAGCGGGCAACCGCCCATCTGGGTGGCGGCAAGGCCAACAAGCACGAAACCCAGGAAGGTCCAGATGTACTGCGACCAGGCTATACCACCAACCGAGTTAAGGTAAGGCAGGGCAATAAATTGTTTGGTGAAACCCCAGTGATAGATAATATCCCCGTGCGGTGAACCAAGCAGGCCACCCGTGGCGAAATTTCCAACTATATAATTGGTCAACAGTACTCCGACAAGAAACGCCGCCAGTCCGCTGAACAAATAAAAATCTTTCGCGAGGAATATGTCACGCCAACCGCCGATAGAGCAGAAACGCGTGCGTTGAACCACGACACCGACAAAAAGTCCGATGCCAAGCCCAAGCCAGATGTTAACATGCTG
>CAZMDI010000228.1:0-2948 GCA_964564995.1 uncultured Dehalococcoidales bacterium | reverse complement strand
CCGGGCTCCCTGTCTTCACCTCCCAGAGAGTCCAATATGTTTCTGAACTTTTTCACATACAATTGTGCCCGAGAATATGCGCTCGTTGAATTTTCCTTTTCTTATGATTTTTCAGCCCGTATATATATCTTTAAAGGCAGTTTTTCGAAGTATTTCATCAGCGATGGCGGCAAAAAGCCCTCGGCATTGGTTTTGCTGTCACGGTACCAGTACCCCCCATTTTCAGGTTTAGCCTGCGAAAGGATGCGCTGAAATCCGGGAAAGGGAGAGGGAGAGAACAAAAGACGAAAACCGTTCCTCGCGCCGGGAATGCCTGCCACCAGGTCCTCTACCATGTTAGGGATCTGCTGGATAAAGGGTTCACGTTCCAGTTCACGCTCGTTATCGTCGAAAACCCAATTCCCAAGGTGCCGGTAGGGTTTTATTATCATGATAGTGCTAGCCATATTTTGGAATCCTCCAGAATGGGCGATACCTGCCGCAATTGTACCACGTATCACGCCAGAAATAAGTTCACTTGACTGAACGATTGAAAGTGCCGAATAACAATCCCTGGATAAACACCAAAGAGCCCTCGTTCTTTGCAGGATTTCAAGTTTTTATGTTAAAGTATGCTCCGATAAGATTACTATTTTCTCCTTCGGAGTATTCTCTTATGTCTTACACCAATCACAGAGTTGTAATCACCGGTATGGGTATGGTCGACCCGCTCGGCCTTGACGTTGCCAGCACATGGAAAGGTCTGGTTTCAGGGAAGTCTGGCATCGCCCGTATAACCCAGTTCGACACGACCGGATATGAGGCGCAAATCGCCGGAGAAGTCAAGGGTTTCGAACCGACGGATTTCATGACCGTCAAGGAAGCCAAGCGCATGGACCGGTTCGCGCAGTTGGCGGTGGCGGCGGCTAAACAGGCGCTTGCCCAATCTGGCCTCGTGATAGACTCTTCCAACTGCGACTGCATCGGCACAGTGCTCGGCTCTGGAATCGGCGGTATCAACACCCTTTTCGAACAGGCCAAAATCCTTATCGAAAAAGGACCTGACAGACTTAGCCCTTTCACAGTTCCCATGATGATCGCCGACATGGCCGCGGCACAAGTTTCGATCACACTCGGGCTCAAAGGCCCCAATTTCTGCACCACCTCCGCCTGTGCGTCGGGTGCCGACGCCATCGGAGTAGCTTTTGAATCCGTCCGCCGCGGCGATTCCCCTGTTATGTTCGCCGGCGGAACTGAATCCGCGATCAATCCGATCGGCATAGCTGGTTTCAGCGCCCTCAAAGCGCTTTCAACACGCAACGAAAGCCCGGAAACCGCATCACGCCCTTTCGACGCCACACGGAACGGATTCATCATCAGCGAGGGTTCAGCAATGCTGGTACTTGAAAGCCTGGAGCATGCCACCGCACGGGGAGCCTGCATACTCGGAGAGATACTCTCGTATGGCGCAAGCGCCGACGCCTTCCATATGACACAGCCGACCGAAACAGGTGAGGGTGGGGTCCGGTCTATGAACCGCGCCATCGGGCGCGCCGGGCTCAAACCGAAAGACATCGATTACATCAATGCACATGGCACATCTACACAGCTCAACGACAAAATGGAGACAGCCGCCATAAAGACCGTTTTCGGCGAATATGCCTATAAGGTCCCGGTGAGTTCCACGAAATCAATGACCGGGCATCTCATCGGTGCTGCGGGGGCCCTAGAAGCAGCGATATGCGCACTGGTGATAACCGAGGGCATCATCCCTCCCACCACCAATTATAAAAACCCTGATTCCAGCTGCGACCTCGACTACGTGCCCAACAAGGCACGCAAAGCGAAGGTCGACATCGCACTGTCCAACTCTTTCGGCTTCGGTGGGCATAACACCACGCTTATCCTGGGCCGTTACACGGGGGCAGGAATTTGAACCGTTGCCGCTGGCATATTCTGCCTGCGGTCCCTGCCGCGCACCCACTGAATGAATCCTTATACCCGCCTCTACTCAGGCAGCTGCTTTTTAACCGCGGGCTTTCCAACACAACTATGGCGGAAGCTTTCTTCAACGCAGACGAGCGCCTTGCCGGAGACCCCTGGCTCATGCCGGATATCGAGAAAGCCGTCCAGCGCATCCAGAAAGCCCTTCTCAGCGGCGAAAAGATTGCCGTGTACGGCGATTTCGACGTTGACGGCATCAGCGCCACCGCACTCCTCGTAAAGGGCCTGGAACGCCTTGGCGGGCACGTCGTCCCTTACATCCCTCACAGACTGCAAGAAGGGCACGGCCTCAACAGCTACGCCCTTGCCGAGCTTCGGGAGCACGGCGTTAACCTTGTCATCACTGCCGACTGCGGCATCGCCGGCACAGCCCAGATGCGTGAAACACACAAGTCCCACCTTCCCGCGCTCGACCTGATCATCACCGACCACCATCTTCCGGCAGACGAAATCCCCCCGGCTATCGCCGTCGTTGACCCCAAGCTCCCAGGTTCCCGCTACCCGTTCACTGATTTGGCCGGCGTAGGCGTCGCATACAAGGTTTTACAGGCGCTTTACCAGGGGTTCGGCAAAGGCGAAGAAGTCGAGCAGTATCTGGACCTGGTTGCGCTCGGAACCGTGGCCGATATGATGCCGCTGGTGGGCGAAAACCGGTACCTTGTAAAAGAAGGGCTGCTGAAAATCAGGAATACCACTCGTCCAGGGTTACTTGAACTGTCTCTCCAGGCCGGGCTTAAAATCGAAAAGATAGACGCACAGGATATCTCTTTCGGCCTTGCCCCCCGTCTGAACGCAGCCGGCCGCCTCGAACATGCCATCTCGGCATACGACCTGCTGATGACAGAATCGCCGGATAAAGCCAGGTCACTTGCCGCGGCGCTTGGCGAACAGAATAGTGAACGGCAGCGTCTCACTGCCGCCGCCATGCTGCATGCCCGCGAACAGGTCTCCGCGAAGGGTGTCAC
>CAZMDI010000227.1:0-2986 GCA_964564995.1 uncultured Dehalococcoidales bacterium | reverse complement strand
GCCGTATCATCTGAAGCACCACATGGATCGTTTCTGTTTTTTTGAATACCGTAGGCCTGTTGCAATCTTTTCACGGCTTCGCCATCGGGACGGGCGTTCGCTTCGGCCCAATGCTGTGCGTATAGTACCGCCACCGTCTCATCCTTCGGGCAATCCGCAAAATCCCCTGACAACAGCCGGGTTATCTCAAGGGAGGTAACCCCGCTTTTCAATGCTTGCCTGGCATGGAAATACGAACAATATCTACAGCCATTCACACCTGTGACAGCCAGCATGAGCCGTTCCCGAAACGCTGGCGAGATCGATCGCGTATCCTTCAACCGCGCCCTGTTTATGACCGGAAAGAATAGATCTCTGAAAAAAGCTTTCAGGTTTTTGTAGGTTCTTTTACGGCACTTTCCCACGTTCAGTGACTGCCGCTTAGTTCAAAATCTATCAACAACTGGAATTGCCATTGTTGATCACGAATCCCTCGTAATACGGCGAAACAGCGTAGTCAAGCCGGGCGCCGAATGCGTAGTGTTTGATATCTTCTGCGATCAATATTTCAAAATCATCGACCTTGTGTTTCGTATCGTCCCCGTTTGGCTCATCCAGAGCCAATCCCAACTGGGGGCCCCCTCAGCCATGCCCCTGGATGAAAACACGCAGATATTTGCCGGGATGGCTGACCAAAACTTCCTGCAGTTTCGTTTTGGCGGTACTGGTTATTTCAATCATTTTCAATCCTTTTTGAAGTCGTTCTTGATATCTGAAAGAATATAATATATCAATATACGAATATTAGTATATTACGTGATATTCTGTCAACAACGACGAAGTGTTCTCCCGTATTCGCTGTAGCCGGGATTCGGGCTGTTTCCCGAGGTTCTTGTCATGAAGGCTCGAGGAGCACATTGTGCCTGTCATTGCGAGCGCAGCGCGGCAATCTCGTTCCCCACTCTCACTGACCAGCCCAACAATGACTTAGCACGGTTAGAGCGGTGTGGTGGGGTGTCATGCCGGAGCGCACATCCGGCATCCAGAATAAACCCGCGGTGCGGCGTGGTGTCTCGTATTCCAACGGAAGCTGACCGCTGATAGCTGAAAGCTTTTAGTTGACCTTCACTTCAGGCTTCTCAGGTTTTTCCTTTTTGGGGGCGTTAGTTTTATTGAACTTGTTCATGGCCGTGTCGAGACCTTCTCCGATAAGAGAAACGATGGCCATGTCGGCCTCGCCGATGACTTTTTTGATGATTTCCGCCTCGTCGGAATTGAAATCTCCCAGCACGAAACCGACCACCTGGTGATGCTCCTCGCCGGGGGCGCTTTCAGGGCGGCCCACCCCGACCCGCAGGCGGTTAAAATCGGCCGTGCCGAGTTCCCTGATGATCGATTCCACCCCGTTATGCCCCGCCGAGCCCCCACCCTTACGGATGCGGATGATGCCCAGGCGCAGGTCCATCTCGTCGTGGATGACGATGAGGTCTTCCGGCTTGACGCGGTATTTGATGGTGAGTTTCTTAACTGCTTCGCCGCTGAGGTTCATGAAGGTCTGGGGGCGGGCCAGCACGATTTCCTCGCCGTTCAACCGCCCGTGGGCGGTCCTCGCCAGTCCCTCTTTCTTTTCGAAATTCCAGGACCGCGTTTTGGCGAAGTGCGCAACGCACATGAAGCCGATGTTGTGGCGGCTATGCGCGTACTGGTTGCCCGGGTTGCCCAAACCTACGATTAGTTTCATGGTTCAAGTAAGGATAATACGCGGAGGGCCGGAGACGCAAATCAAAGAAAAGCGGCTTGCACCTGACGTTGTGTAACTTTTCAGGCGAAGTATAATAAAAGTAAGGAGGTGTGTTTGGGGAATCTGCTGTGCAAGGCAGCGGAAGGTATATTTGAAAGGAGGGTATTATGCGCTATTCACCTGATTATTATACGAACCTCACGAAACGCTATCCTAAGGTAACCAAGAGTTTTGATAACCTGGCAGCGGATTGCTCTGCAGCCGGGCCTCTCGATGAGAAAACCCAGCGCATGGTAAAACTGGGAGTCGCCATCGGCCGGGGGGTAGAAGGCGATATTCAAAACCTGACGATGCAGGCGCTGGCTGAAGGCATTACGCCTGACGAGGTCAGACATGCGGTTCTGCTGTCTGTCACGACCGCCGGTTTTCCGACCATGATCACTTCCATGCAGCTGGTAGAGGAGATAATCTCACAGCTGACCACCAGGAAGCCTTGATCGCTTTATCGAACGATACATTGCATCCCTGAGGCTCCAAAACACAAGGGCGATTTGTTGATACTTTTGGGTCTTGACAGATTTTAAGAACAGCGTATACTCAGAAGTACAGGGGTGGATCAAGAAACCGCCTCAATAAGGTGAAGGAGGTAGTACTGGATTGAAATTGTTGGCCCTGATATGCCGATGGAACTTTCCTGGTATGTGCTCCTCGCCGGCTTTTGGTGACAGATCATAGCCGGGTCGGCGGAGAGCCTTAGAAGGTTTCTAAGCTCCTCATAAGATTTAAAGCTCCGAAAAGAGCATCTGGTTGTGATAATCAGGCTGGAGGAGTAGGAAACGAAGACAAGGCCCCGGGTTAACCCCCGGGGCCTTTTTATTATCCTCCCCGGTTTAGCCAGCATAATTGTCGGAATTAGGATTTGGGGTCGGGAGGATGTGGTATCATCCCGGCCCGCGCGCCGGGATCCAGAATAAGTCTGCGCGGAGCCTCATCTTTCCGTTGACTTGATAATGTTGGTTACTGGCACTACCGTCATTGTCATCCTCGGGCGTGAGACCCGGGGATCCATTTCAACTACCTTGTTGAGCGCAGCGAAACAATAATAAATTTCTCCGTGTGCTTTACCCCAACTCCCCCCTGTCACCCCGGGCCACGACCCGGGGTCCATTCTTCCTTGTTGTCATTGCGGGGAGCCTAGCGACGTGGCAATCCGTACTTCACCATTATTGACTGACAAACGATTGTTGTTCGCTGCCCTTAAAGCTA
>CAZMDI010000226.1:0-2986 GCA_964564995.1 uncultured Dehalococcoidales bacterium | reverse complement strand
CCCGAAAAAAGCTCTCCGTACATCTCTGCCACGCGCCGCGGGGTGTCGATCAGTCCTTCTCCTTTGGGATCTTCCCCAACGGCGATGATGATTTTGGCGACCGCTTCGCGGATAGCGTTTTCATCAAACAAGATCTTGCTCCAGTTTTCGACTGTAGGTCAGGCTGAAATTTCCCATCATTCAAATCAAACCCAGCCGAGGGCTTTTTCTATTGTCGCGAAATCGGCCGGCAATTTCATTATATCGGGAGCGCTCTTTATCGCTGTATCCGGATCTTTGAGCCCGTTTCCGGTAACGATGCAAACTACCTTGCTCCCAGAAAAATCTTTACCCTGCTTTGAAAGCTTGAGCAGGCCTGCCAGAGGAGCTGCGGAAGCGGGTTCTCCGAACAACCCGGCTTTCCGTGCCAGCAGTTGATAGGCAGTCAGGATTTCTTCGTCGGTCACCATGTCTATGATGCCGCCGGACTCATCCCTGGCTGCAGTCGCCTTTTGCCAGCTGGCCGGATTGCCAATACGGATCGCGGTGGCTATCGTTTCGGGTTTTTCTATCGGATGCCCCATAACAATCGGTGCTGCCCCTGCCGCCTGAAAACCCATCATTCTGGGTTTCTTGGAAGCCTTGCCGAGTTTGTGATATTCAACAAAACCTTTCCAATATGCGGTGATGTTACCCGCGTTGCCAACCGGGATAAAAACGAAGTCCGGAGCATCGCCCATGGTTTCGATAATTTCAAATGCACCGGTTTTCTGCCCTTCTATGCGGTAAGGGTTGATAGAGTTTACCAGAGTCACTGGATGTTTCTGCGTCAACTCTTTCACCATGTTGAGAGCCTGGTCGAAATTTCCCTGGATAGACACTATCCTGGCGCCGTGCATGATCGCCTGTGCGAGCTTCCCCAGCGCTATCTTGCCCTCTGGGATGAGAATGATTGTTTCGAGGCCCTGACATGCGGCGTATGCAGCCGCAGAGGCACTCGTATTGCCGGTCGAAGCGCACATCACAGTTTTGCTACCCTCTTCGACAGCCTTGGCTATCGCCATGATCATGCCGCGGTCCTTGAAAGAACCCGTAGGATTACAACCCTCAAGTTTGAAATAAAGTTCCTTGCACCCCACGATATTTTCCAGCGCGGGGGCACGAACCAGCGGCGTGTCGCCTTCTCCGAGCGAAAACATCGGGGTCTTGTCCGTTATCGGAAGAAGGTCCCTGTATTTAAACAACAATCCCTGTTTAGACATTTATACCTCGACTCGCACAAAATTGTGCACTTCTTTGACAACGGGTAATTTCTTGAAATCGGCGAACGCCGCCTGCATGGCTTCTTCACGCGCGGGATGGGTCATGATGACTATCTCCGCCGTCTGGTCTGAAGCGGTTTCTTTCTGGATGACCGATGCGATCCCGATGTGGTTAGATCCAAGCGCATAGGCGATTTGAGCCAGTACGCCCGGCTGATCGGCAATACCCATGCGGATATAATAACGGGTAACGAGCTGTGACATCGGTTTGATGCTCTTGTTTTCATCGGCTTGCCAGACAGGGCTGGTTCGACCGGAAGCGACAAACTTGGCGCATTCCACAACGTCGGCTGCCACCGCACTCGATGTCGGAAGGGCACCGGCCCCTTTACCGGTAAAAGTGACCTGCCCCGTGAGGTCGCCATCCACGAGCACGGCATTGTATACCCCGTCAACCTTGGCGAGAAAACTGTCCGCCGGAAGGAACACCGGATGGACACGGACCTCGATTTCAGAACCAGTCTGCTTGGCGATTGCCAACAGTTTGATGACGAATCCCAGTTCACGCGCGTACTGGAAATCACGTCTGGAAAGACGGGAGATACCCTCGTGAAACACCTGTTCGGGGCGGACACGGCTTCGAAATGCCAGGGTCGCCAAGATAGCGATCTTGTATGAAGCATCGATGCCCTCAAGGTCATTCCTGGGATTGGCCTCAGCGTAACCGAGTTTTTGCGCCTGTGAAAGCGCGGTGGCAAACTCGGTGCCTTCACGAGCCATTGTGCTGAGAATATAATTGGTCGTGCCGTTTATAATGGCGTAAATGCCATTGATCCTGTTCGCGATAAGGTCACGTTGAAACGGTGCGATGAGCGGTATCCCCCCGCCGACTGAAGCTTCATAACGGATGCTGACCCCGTTCTGCGCGGCCAGTGCGAGAAGCTCCGCGCCATGCTTCGCGATAACCTCTTTATTGGCTGTTACTACATGTTTCCCTGCTTTGAGGGCCCGCTTCTGGTACTCGAAGGCTGGATGTTCTCCCCCGATCACCTCGACTATTATATCGAGCCCGGGCGTGTTGAAAAAATCATCCTCGTCGGTGGTCAGCAGCGCGCCTGGCATCGCGCGCGCCTGTGGCCTGTCCAGGTCACTCTCGATGACCTTTATCTTCCGCAGTTCTACTAGGTAACCTGCATATTCGGAAAGCATATTTGCTCTCTCGGTAAGCACGGTCGCCACCTGTCCGCCAATGACACCGAGGCCCATCAAACCGATGCCGATACTCTTATTTTCCATAAAAGGGTTTAGCCGCCGGCCTGGGTGGAGGCAAACTTTTTCTTGGCATCGTCCAGATTATTGGTTATCTTGCTCGAACTGTCAGCCTGCAGGGCGGCAAGCCATGCGTTGAATGCCTTGTTACCGAGGGAAGTCTTATCGTCCGATGACAGGTCCTGGGTTACCGTGCTGAGTGATTTGAATAGCCAATAACCGCCCTTGGTGGTGGCCGAGGTATCCTTGACCACCGGACTGACGGAACCGATGGCGTTATCCGTACTGAAAGCAAACGCTTGATAAACTGCTGTAGAATCCGACTTGATCCACCCAAGGTCGTCCTTGACCGTATCCGACCAGTTCTGGGAATACTGCTGGGCCAGGGAGGTGAAATCCTCGCCGACGCCCAAACGGGCCTTTATCGACTGGGCTTCTTCCAAACTGGTAAGCAGCATCCCGGAGAGCTTGACCTG
>CAZMDI010000225.1:0-2994 GCA_964564995.1 uncultured Dehalococcoidales bacterium | reverse complement strand
GATCAGCCTTATCGGCGGCACCATGTTCCTGCTCTGGCTGGGCGAGCAGATCACTCAATACGGCATCGGCAACGGCGTGTCAATCATCATTTTTGCGGGTATTATGGCGCAACTCCCCCAGCAGATCGGGGCCGGGTTCCTGGCAGGTCAGGCTGGGCAGATAGCGGGGCTAATCGCCTTTATTGTCATAACGGTCATTACAGCTTACCTGATTGTCATTTTCACCGAAGCGCATCGGCGGATTCCCGTCCAATATGCGAAGAGTGTTTATAAGGGCGGGCGCATGTATCGCCAATCTGGCTCCAGTTATATCCCAATGCGTGTAAACACAGCCGGAATGATTCCACTTATTTTCGCGATGGCTATGGTTACATTCCCGGGCATCATTGCACAATGGTTCGGGGGTACGACATCAGGGACAAATTTTGCCAGCCAGGTAACCAGAGTGTTTAGTTCGAGCACTTCTGTTCCTGAAGGGCTGGTCTACTGGGGTTTATATTTCCTGTTAGTAGTGGGTTTCTCCTTCTTCTATACGACAGTTATTTTCCAACAGCAGGATTTGCCCGGCGTTTTACAACGCCAGGGGGGGTTCGTTCCTGGTATCCGTCCCGGGAAACAGACGTCAACGTACTTGAATAACGTTATCATGCGCATTACTTGGGCGGGAGCGCTCTTTCTGGCCTTGGTGGCAATCGTTCCTTTTCTCGCGCGCTATCTTACAAATATTCCTTCACAGACGCTGACGTTGTCCAGTTCGGGTATGCTGATCGTGGTCGGAGTAGTTCTGGATACCATGAAACAGATGGAAGCACAACTGGCTATGCGTCGATATGAAGGTTTCATCAAATAGAGAGAGCATTGGCTAAAGATCAACCTGTAATAATCATCTTTCTCGGAGCACCCGGGGCCGGTAAAGGGACCCAGGCAGCAGGTGTAGCCCGGGAGTTGAACATGGCGCACATCTCCTCTGGAGACCTATTCCGACAGGCTGTCGAGAGAGGGGACGGGTTGGGGCGCAGGGTCAAGGCATACATGGAAAAAGGGACGTTGGTTCCTGACGAGATTACCATCCAGATGGTGCTAGACAGGCTGGGGTGGCCTTCACCGCAAAAGGGAATAATACTTGACGGTTTCCCGCGCAACTTGGCACAGGCGGAAAGTTTGGACGCGGCTTTAAATGTTCAGCAAAAAACGGTTTTCGGGGTAGTTTATATTCGGGTAGAGCAGCCTGAACTGGTACGCCGCCTTTCTACGCGTTGGTTGTGCCGTAAGTGTCAGGCCCCGTATACCAGGGAAACCGCTGACGGACAACCGGCTGTCTGTCAGAAGTGCGGCGGTGAACTGTACCAGAGAGCGGACGATTCGCCGGAAACGGTGAAGAAGCGTCTTGAGGTATACTTTAGAGATACCACACCACTGATAGATTACTATCAATGCCAGGGAAAACTGGCTGAAATAGACGGCGAGGGTGCCGTAGATATCGTTACCGATCGCATAGTAAGTGCCGTCGGCGGGCGGACTTAGAATGACAATAGGTATTAAAAATGAACGCGAACTTGACTCGATGCGAAAAGCCGGACGCGTAACAGCCCAGGTTCTGGAAACGCTCAGGAATTGCATCCGGGCAGGGATGAAAACCAGGGAATTGAATGAAATCGCCGAACGTGAACTTCGTAAGCTGGGCGGCAGGTCTTCATTTAAGGGTTACCGTGGTTATCCGGCCACTGTTTGCGTTTCTATAAATGACGAGATTGTTCACGGCATTCCTGGTGACCGTGTCATAAAAGAGGGAGATATAGTCTCCCTTGATTTCGGTGCTATCGTAGATGGATATCAGGGTGACTCGGCGATAACCGTGATTGTTGGGGAAGGTGGGCTGTTGGCCCGGAGCCTTTTGAGTGCCACGCGGGAATCACTGGCGGCGGGTATAGCAGCAGCAAGGGCTGGCGGCCGGCTGGGGGATGTTTCCTCGGCGATACAGCGTTACGCAGAGGCTCGGGGGTTTTCAGTGATTCGTGAATATACCGGGCACGGGATAGGGCGCGAGATGCATGAAGATCCGTTGGTTCCTAATTTCGGGGAGCCCGGTACGGGACCGGAATTAAAAAAAGGCATGACTCTGGCGTTGGAGCCGATGTTGACCACAGGCGGATGGCGTACGAAAGTAGGCCGCGATAACTGGGTAGTCTCGACCGCCGATGGCAGCATGGCGGCCCATTTCGAACATACCGTGGCTGTGACTGACAACGGGGCAGAGATCCTGACCAGGGTATAATAAGGGACATTATGACGAAAAAAGAAGCGATAGAGGTTGAAGGCACCGTAACGGAAGCGCTGCCCAATGCCACATTTCAGGTGAAACTGGCCAACGGGCACTCGGTGCTGGCGCATATCTCTGGCAAGATCCGGGTACATTACATCAGGGTATTGCCCGGTGACAAGGTTCTGGTTGAGCTTTCACCTTATGACTTGACTCGCGGGCGAATCACGTACCGCTTTAAATAAACGACACTCAGGAGAGGTAATAACATGAAAGTCAGAGCATCGGTTAAAGTACAGTGTGAAAAATGCAAGATAATCAAACGCAAAGGCGTAGTTCGGAATATCTGCACTAACCCTAAACACAAGCAGCGTCAGGGTTAGGTTGGTCTAGAGGAGGATTAGATGGCACGTATAGCCGGGGTGGATCTCCCCAAGGAAAAACAGGCATGGGTATCATTGCAGTATCTTTACGGCGTGGGTCCGGCGAGAGCTTTCCAAATTCTGGAAGCTACGAAGGTTAAACCGGAATCCAAGATGGACTATCTTTCTGAAGCAGAACACAACCGAATCCGCGAATATATCGATCGTGAATTTCGCGTCGAGGGCGAGTTACGCAAGGAAATCAACCTCAACATCAAACGTCTTATCGATATAGGTTCGTACCGTGGATTGCGCCACAGGAGAGGTTTGCCGGTAAGAGGACAGCGCACGCGTACCAACGCACGCACTCGC
>CAZMDI010000224.1:0-2996 GCA_964564995.1 uncultured Dehalococcoidales bacterium | reverse complement strand
CACATTTCTTGGACAGCGGGGGGTTGACCATGCCCAATATTGTTGTTAAACCCGATTGAAATGAAACTCGTTACCACCGGCGAAATGAAGCACGCTGAGTACCCAGCTCGAAGGACCGGGATCCCCCCTTCCAAACTCATAGAACAAGCGGGCCGGTTTGTAGCTGAAACTGTCAGGCGGATTGCCGGAATCCCCGATAACAAAGTACTGGTCCTGGTCGGCCCGGGCAACAACGGCGGCGACGGTCTGGCGGCGGCACGATACCTCTCAGGGTGGGGGCATGATATCACGGTCTATCTCTGTTCTTCGAGAGACGAGGCCGAAATTTTAGGGATAAAATCGGTCGACGGACAGTCCGACAGTGACCAGGAGCGACTGGTTTTCCTGCTGACAGAGGCTGATATAGTTGTGGACGCAATTTTCGGGACCGGACAAAACCGTCCCATACAGGGCATTTTTCAAAAAGTGTTGCTGCGGCTGGGCGGGGTGAAAAACTCCGGGCGTCCGCTTAAAATCCTGGCCGTGGATCTTCCGTCTGGACTTGATGCCGATACCGGAAAGCCTGACCCAGTTACACCCTTCGCCGATATTACCGTGACGTTGGGGCTGGCTAAAAGAGGACTGTATTCTCCATCTGGCGCTGAGAGGGCAGGAGAGATAGTCGTAGCCGACATCGGACTCCCTGCTATTTTAACGGAAGGGCTGAGTTCCGGGACGCTCGATTCAGAATGGGCCCGGTCCGTTCTGCCGTATCGCTCTCCATATGGCAATAAAGGCAGTTTCGGAAAAATACTCGTAATAGCCGGCTCAGCTCATTACATCGGGGCGGCTTACCTCGCATGCGCTGCCGCCATGCGGGTCGGGGCCGGGTTAACGAGCCTGGCTATCCCGAGAAGCCTTCAAGTTGCGGTGTCTTCACGCCTTGCCGAAGTCACTTTTTTCCCTCTCGAGGAATCCTCGCCAGGCACCGTGCTTCCTGACACTTTCAAAGCTGTCTTGGAGGCGTCGAAGGATTATGAAGTCGTCCTGTCCGGATGCGGGCTTGGGGACAAGCCTCAAACGCGGGAGTTTTCCCTCAAAATCGCGTTTCAGCTGAAACCTGATAAAAAAATCGTTGTGGATGCAGACGCTCTAAATTACCTTTCAAGCTATAGAGAATGGTGGAAACGTATCCCTTTCGATGCTGTCATGACGCCACATCCCGGCGAGATGGCCCGCCTTTGCGGGATCGAAGCCAGAGAAGTGCAAGCCAACCGCTTTGAACTCGCTTTGCAAAAGGCCGCCGAATGGAACAAAACCATCGTTCTCAAGGGGGCCAATACGGTCATTGCGGCACCAGACGGGAGGCTTAGAATCAATATTTCCGCCAACGCAGGGATGGCCACCGCCGGCACCGGCGACGTTTTGGCCGGAGCCATAAGCGGGCTGCTTGCTCAGGGGATGGACTTTTTTGACGCGGCCTGTCTTGGAACGTACCTGCATTCTATAGCCGGCGAAAGAACCGCTCTACGGTTCGGAGATGCCGGAATGATAGCCTCTGACCTGCTGGCCGAGTTGCCATTAGCCATCAGGGGCTTGAAAGAAACTTCGGACAGGATAAAGAAATGTTGATAGCAATCGGTATAGGCAACACGTCTGTCAAGATAGGCATTTATGACAGGGAAACACTGGCGGCATCGTGGCATATCGCGACAGACCTGCGGCGAATGCCCGATGAATATTCGATCATACTTCTCAGTCTTCTCCAGGCGGCGGGAATCGCTAAATCGGATATCAAAGAAGCGGCCATGTGGTGCACCGTCCCGTCCTTGATATCGACCTTCGAAGAAGTACTCAATAATAATTTCGGGATTTCCCCGCTGGTTGTCGGCGCAGGTATCAAGACCGGAATCCGCATCAGGATGGACAACCCGAGAGAGGTCGGAGCCGACCGCATCGTTAATGCCGCAGCGGCCCATTCCCTCTGGAACGGGCCGTGCATCATTCTTGATATGGGAACAGCCACTACCTTCGATACGGTTTCCGGAGAAGGAGACTACCTCGGCGGGGCAATAGCCCCGGGCATTATGATGGCTGCCGAAGCCCTTTTCACTCGCCCCGCGCAGTTGTACCGGGTCCAGCTTGAGGCACCTAAAAAGGCCATCGGCACAAATACCGTCAGCGCCATGCAATCGGGCATCATTTTCGGTTACACTTCCCTTGTAGAGGGTATGGTGGAGCGGCTACAGCGTGAATTACCGGGGAAAGCTATGGTTGTGGCAACGGGAGGTTATGCCACCCTGATACTAAAAGAGACCAATATCATAGATGCATTCAACCCGGATTTATCCCTGATCGGGCTGCGGATCCTTAACGAACTAAACAAGAAATAACGGAGGCGCGCTATGTTGACAGACAAGATTGTCGTTCTCGGAATCACCGGAAGCATCGCGGCTTACAAGGGGGCTGAGTTAGCCAGTCGTCTGACACAGGCGGGTGTGAGGGTGGACGTGGTCATGACTGATGCGGCCCAGAAGTTTATCTCCCCGCTCACTTTGCGGTCCCTTACCCACCGCCTGGTTGCCTCCGACATGTGGGAACCTCTCGAGGAGCACCGCATCAGCCATGTTTCGATGGCACAGGCTGCTGATGTGGTAGTTATCGCCCCTGCTACAGCCAATATCATTGCTAAAATCGCCTGCGGGATGGCCGACGACCTTCTTTCATCTTTGGTGCTTGCTACCAAAGCGCCTGTTATCATAGCTCCCGCAATGAACGTAAACATGTACGAGAACATCGTGACCCAGGCGAATATCGAGAAGTTGCGCGAGCGCGGTTTCTATATCGTTGAACCGCGCACCGGGCGCCTTGCCTGCAACGTCATGGGCAAAGGGCGCCTCGCGGAAACAACGGAGATAATAGGCGCTATTAAAATAGTGCTCGGCAAAAACGGGGATATGGCCGGGAAAAAAGTGGTAGTGACCGCTGGCGGCACCAAGGAACCTATCGATCCTGTA
>CAZMDI010000223.1:0-3024 GCA_964564995.1 uncultured Dehalococcoidales bacterium | reverse complement strand
TTGCCGCCGCGAATATCAATGGCCGGAATGACTTCTATGGGAATCACCACAAAGCAGAATCCGAAATTATTATAACAGCAGGCGGGAGGGGTGTCATTGAAGCCAGGCAAAACCGGCATCCGCCAATACCGTTTCGACACTATAAAAAAGAAAACTCTCCTCCCGTGTCATCCTCGGGCCGCAGATTCAGGGATTCATTTCTTCTGCCTTGTCGAGCACCGCGACCCGAAATCCAGAGTCTGGGGGCGTGGATAGGTAAGAGTGAGTTTTCCCCGCATTCCACCCATAAAAGCGGGGCCGATGGATACATCAGTACATTTGTGCTATTATGAAATTGTCTCTCGCCGGCGCATGTTTCAAGACCGATTAACAAAACACCGGGATCCTGCTCCCCGTCATTCCCGGGCATCGAGACCCGGGAATCCAGAATATGCTGCTCGTTTGATCAATGCCCGCTCCGATGATATATCAGAACATTTGCGATAGTATGAAATTATCTTCCACCGGCACATGCTTTAAACCTGATTCACAAAACGACCTTATTAATCAAAGAATAAACTCCAAAATCCAGCATCCGTTTTGGTAAAACGAAAAACGAATGCCGTGCCTGAACCCTCAAAACCCAGGCACGCCTAATCGATTCGTTTTCCGAAAAAAGTCCTTAAATAAGTTTATGTAAAGCAGCCCAATAATCACGGTCGTGTATAATTAAATCAATCAACAAAGAGTGGAGTAGACCATGACTGACAAGACGCCCCAAAAAAGAATAATCCCGCCGCTGGCCGAACATCTCGCCCAAGAGGCCGGCCATGACCTTATCAACCGCGACATCCGGCAGAGGCCTTACATGCTGGCGGGTCCGATGTTCTTTGTTTTCAGCTACTGGCTCTTTCAGACGGGGGGACTGCTGGGTTACGGGTTGCAGAAGAAAATCGAACTGCTGACAAAGCTGTTGTTCGAAGCAGGAGCCGATCCCAAAGACATCGAGCAATATCTGAGAGACGAAAGCGTCGGACTCCTTGCCAAACCCAAGGCCACTCCCGCCAGCCTCCTCGAGCTTTACCTTGTGCCCCTGCTTGCGAGCGTAGGCATAGATTTTCACGATAAAGACTTCATCGACGGCGAAAAATCGAGTTGGGCCGCCGAAAAACAGTTCGACATGGAAACTCTCGATAAAAATGCCTACCTGGCGTTGAGGCAAGGGGCCGCGACTGGCTTTGTCCACCCCGACATCTTCCGGAAGTGCTGGGAAGAAACTTATGCCGCCGAATCCAAAGAGGAATGGGCCGAGGCTTTCAAGAAAGGGCTGGTGGACTCGCCGATCCAGGAAATAGTGCTTTTCCCGGACGAGGTTTCGAGAGTACTCCGTGAAACGGCGGAATGGGCCGGCAAGGACAAGGAATCCGGGCTTTCAAAAAGAGAGGTCGAGGAAATCAGCGGGCTCGGGAGATAATATTTAGACACCGAACGAGAAACCCCTCTCACTCTCCCCAAATCCTCTTTTGATGCCTTAACCGAAAGTGGGTTCTTTCAATTCAGACAGATGATCCTTTTTTCCTGCTTAACCATTTCAGATTTCATCTTCTATATAATAAATGAACCAGGGGTTATGTCACAAACCCCTGGTTCCCCAATAAACGGCTTACAGCGTATCTTTTTTTTATTCCAAACTAACCGGCATGGAATGTTATGCTGCCATAGAACGATGTTACTGGGCTTGTTGCCCAAACAGTCACATAGTAGTCCGTCGATGAAAGCCCATTCACCCAGGCAACCGTGGAACCTGGGGTATAGTTGATACTGATTCCCGGGCCGCTGTTTGCCGTATAGTAGTTTGTCTGTTTGGTTTGGCTAACGAACACCTTGTAGTCCAGAGCGGTTGGCAAGGCATTCCAGGTTACGACTAGCGAGGATGGGGCTATAAATGTCGCCTTAACACCTGAAACCACCTGAGCCAGGTTTTCAGTATAAATGAATATCTTTTCGGCTTTACCGTCGCCGTCCGTGCACCCAAGAACTTGCAAGGTGGCATTTCCGTTAGGATTAGAAACCGTTGATTGCCCGAAAGTGAACTTAAACAACCCGGTCGGCCCGGGGATCCTATCGGTACATGTCATATCTCCGCGGCGCCGGACCAGGGTAGTTTCGTCCAGAATGAAGTTAACCCCGCTGCTCTCTTCTGGTGTGCCAATAGTGGATTGGTAATTAGTAGCAGACATGCCTTGATTAACTTGGTTACCGTTATCAATTCGAGTCCACGATCCCGTAGAAAAAGACCATCTCCAGGCACCCGAATCCCCCCCGGTCGTCATAGGTTCAACGACTAAACCAATTGCATTTCCAGTTGGATATCCGAGGGTAAAATGACTTGTTGTGTCGGTCGCTGCACTTGATAGGGGTGCCGGGGTTGTGACATCGACCCAGGCATTGCCATAGGTTGCATCGTTGACATATATAGAACGAGCAACTCTGACTTTCCCGGCGGCATCGATTCCCGAAGCCACAACGTCCTTGTTACCGGCTTTGAGAACACAACTAACTTTCCCGATGGGGCAATTGTACGCAGTCCAGGTGACACCGCTGTCATTTGTTTTCCAGATTTTATCCGTTCCGCCCCAAAGTAAAGATTGTGCATTTTGAAGAAAAAGATAACTTTTCATATAGGCTACAGCATCTGGCGGAGCAGGAATTGTACTGGTCCATAAAGAGTCGTTATCTTTGAATCCCGTTAATGAAGCCACAACTCCAACCTTTATATAGTAATAAATATGGTCTGTCGTTGCTGTAGGGGAAGGTATCAACCTATCAGCTTTGTTCAAGGGAAGTTTCAACACCTCGGACCAACTACCAGAAGTAAATTTTAGAATCTTATCAAATGGAGGGGTTGCCGTTTCATCCCTTGTCGTTATTAATAGTGTAGTACTGCCAGTCGCGTAAGTGATGTATTCATTTATTCCAAGAGGCGGCGCTGTGAGGTGGACCCCATCATTAGGACAGGATAGTGGCCTGACTAAGATAGAGTCC
>CAZMDI010000222.1:0-3039 GCA_964564995.1 uncultured Dehalococcoidales bacterium | reverse complement strand
CCTTTTCTTGTACTAACCTTATCCATTATTTTGCCTTACACCCGCCGACAGCTTTGCCGGCCTTGCCCGGTTTAAGTTTAACTGCTTCACCGGCATACCTGATCCCTTTGCCCTTGTATGCATCGGGCGGGCGAATGCGCCGGATCTCGGCGGCAGTCTGGCCAACAGTTTCTTTATCGATACCGGTGACCTTAACATTCAAATTCTTAGCGTCTACGTCGAGTGTAATCCCTGGCCGTGGTTTGACATTGACGATATGAGTAAATCCGACGCGCAAATTAACATTTGCACCGTCTTTTTCGGCCTTAAAACCGACACCGACAATTTCTAGATTTTTCTCATATCCCTTCGTGACTCCCTCGACCATGTTAGCCAAGAGACTCCGAGTCAGACCGTGCAAAGCTCGGTGGGTCTTGTCATCAGAAGGACGGGCCACCAGAAGTTTACCGCCTTCGAGCGTAAGCTTCATATCAGGGCTTATAACACGCTTCAATTCGCCCTTAGGACCTTTGACGCTTATCACATTCTCTTTTATGTTGACCACCACTCCGGGTGGTACTGCTATGGGCATACGACCTATTCTGGACATAATTCAGACCTCAAATTCTATTTACCAGATATAACAAAGGAGCTCGCCGCCGAGACCCTGCTTCCAAGCCTTGTAGCTGGGCACCACCCCATGAGAAGTAGAGAGGATGGCTATGCCCATTCCGCCATAAACTCGCGGAATCTCGTTGCGCTGTACGTACAAACGCAGTCCAGGTTTGCTCATGCGCTTCAGTCCGTTGATCATCGGCTTGTTGCGTTCCTGGTACCTGAGCGCAATCTTCATCTGCCGTTCAACACCTGTTCCGGTTACTTCATACCCGGTGATATAACCTTCCTGTTTTAATATCTTGGCGATATTAAGCTTCATCTTGGACGCAGGCATAGTCACGCTATCGTGACGGGCCATGGCGCCGTTGCGAATCCGGGTTAACATGTCAGCTATAGGATCACTTATTGCCATCCGCTTCTCCCTCCGTTTCTATGGATTACCAGCTGGATTTGCGTACGCCTGGAATCTGTCCGGAAAGAGCCATCCTGCGGAAACAGATGCGGCATAAACCAAACAAGCGGATGTAACCCCGCGATCGCCCGCACAAGTGGCAGCGGTTATGCTGTTGCACTCGGTATTTGGTCGGGCGCTTTGCTTTTACGATTTCAGATGTTTTAGCCATTTTTCGTCCTTTATTCCTTGGTGAAGGGCATACCCATAAGCTCAAGAAGTTTGCGACCTTCATCGTCAGTCTTTGCCGTGGTCACAATCGATACTTCGAGACCCCTCAATTTATCTACTTTCTCGAATTCGATCTCAGGGAAGACCGTTTGTTCTTTAAAACCCAGTGTATAATTGCCACGCCCGTCCCAGTTATTCGGCACTCCCGAAAACTCCCGGATTCGTGGCAGAACTATGCTTACCAGCTTGTCAAAAAACTCGTACATACGCTCGCCCCTGAGCGTTACTTTGACGCCCACCGGCATTCCGACTCTGAGTTTGAACGCAGCTATGGATTTAGTGGAATGACGGACGATAGCATGCTGGCCCGATATCGCCGCTAGGTCAGCCTGCGCCGCCTCAATAGCTTTGGCATTAGTGGTAGCTTCACCGGCTCCGATGTTAAGAACAATTTTCTCGACATGCGGCACCTGCATCACGTTAGAATAACCACTCACCTTGATGAGTGCCGGAACTACTTCTTTGCGGTATTTATCATGCAGTCTTGACATTTTAGTCCAACACCTCTTGACAGACCTTGCAGTAACGGACGCGTTTTCCGTCATCCAGCGTCTTCTTGCCTATGCGTGCCGGTTTGTTGCATTTAGGACACAACAACATGACATTTGAAGAATTCAAAGGAGCCTCGCGTTCGATGATGCCCGCCTGCCTCACTTCACCTCGCGGCTTGGTGTGCTTTTTAATGAAATTTACACCCTCAACAAGAACCTTGTCCTCACGGGGATAAGCGAAGTGCACTTTGCCCTTCTTCCCTTTGTCTTTGCCTGCGATCACCAGCACGGTGTCGTTTTTTTTGATATTCATATTACTAACCCACCTAAAGTACTTCTGGCGCGAGAGAAATTATCTTGGTGAAATTCTTTTCCCTGAGCTCCCTGGCCACGGGGCCAAAAATGCGCGTGCCCTTGGGATTGTTTTTATCGGTCAGAATCACCCCGGCATTGTCGTCAAAACGTATGTAAGAACCATCAGGCCGGCGGTAGGGCTGCGAAACACGTACTATGACAGCCTGAACGACCTCTCCCTTTTTCACAACTGCATCAGGTGTAGACTTCTTTACGGCACAAGAAATAACATCACCCACATGCGCGTCTTTTCGTCCGGTTCCGCCCGGGATGTTGATACACATTATCTGGCGGGCACCGGTGTTATCCGCCACTCTCAATCTGGTATAAGGTTTAATCACGATTTTTTCCTTTTTATTTGACTTCCTCGGGTTTGACGTCTGGTACCTCGCCACGGGTGAGTATCTCGGCCACGCGCCAGCGTTTCAATTTAGACAGGGGCCGGGTCTCGACTATTCGAACCTTGTCCTCAGGTTTACACTCGCTCGTCTCATCGTGTGCGAGGTACTTTACCATTATCCGATAAGTCTTATGGTAAAGAGGATGATGTTTTTGTTTTTCAACAGCAACGACCACAGTTTTATTCATTTTGGTGCTTACCACCACCCCGATCATGTTCTTAACAATCGCCATATGACTAGTCCTGCCTTATTCCGAGTTCACGTTCCCGTTTCTCAGTCTTGATACGGGCTATATCGCGTCGTGCCTGAGGGATTTCGCGATGATTCTTAATCTGTTTGGTAGCCGCTTTGAACCTGAGGTCAAGCAGCTGTCGATGGGTATCATCAAGCTTTTTTACCATCTCCTCGGTTTTGAGAAGACGAATATCTTTAATCTTCAACGGCGCTCAGCTCCTTTCCCTTGGATCCTGTCCCTGCGACTGCTTCCCTGGCAACAAACCGGGTATCGAAGGGC
>CAZMDI010000221.1:0-3065 GCA_964564995.1 uncultured Dehalococcoidales bacterium | reverse complement strand
GATAGGGACGCCGTAGATTATGGTGAGGGGGATCATTATGGCATAGGCGCTGACCACCCCGGTGATGCTGCCAAGGGACGCGAAGCCTGAAAGGCCGGCCCCGATGATGAGAATTTCGCCGCCGAAGAGTGCGGCTACAGGGCAGATGGCGGCCAGCCCTCCGATGAATGTGGCCACACCGCGGCCACCCTTGAATTTGGCGAAGACGGGGAAAATATGTCCGAGTATGGCGCAGAGTCCAGCGAGGGCTTTGCCCGCAAGGGGGCCCAGGTAAAGGTTCCCGACCGACAGACTCCCGTGCCCCATTATTACGCCGGCGAGAAGCACTGCTGTGGTAGCTTTTAGAACATCGCCTGCGGCTACCATCACGAATGCCTTCCGTCCGAGGGTGCGGAGTACGTTGGTTCCTCCGGTATGGCCGCTCCCGTAGTCGCGGATATCGACCTTCGCCTGTAATTTGCTCACGATGAGCCCGAAAGGTATTGAACCGAGTATATAACCCAGAAAGGCCACGAAAGCGAATTTTGCTATGATCATTTCTTTTCACCTCTGGTTTTGAAAATGAGGCGCAGCGGAGTTCCTTCGAAACCGAAGTTCTTCCGCAGCTGGTTTTCAAGATAGCGTTGATATGAGAAGTGCATCAGGGTGGCATCATTCACGAAGAAGATAAAAGTGGGAGGGTTTACTTCTGCCTGGGTGGTGTAGAAAAACTTCAGAAGCTGGAACCCTTTGTGGGGCGGCGTATGGGCCGCAAGTACCTGCTGAACGGCGTTATTGAGTTCGGCAGTCGGGATGCGCTTGTTTCTTTGATTGTAAACCTCCATCGCTTGCGGCATGATATCGGCTATGCCCGTGCCGTCCATTGCGGATGTATAGAGGATCGTGGCATAACGCATGAATTTTAAATTGGCCCGCAGGCACCGGGTGACTTCACTTTTGTCCAAGGTTTTGGCAAGGTCCCATTTGTTGACGAGGATGATGACACCTTTGAAAGCTTGTTGGATGTACCCGGCTACGTGTAGGTCCTGAGCTGTCACAAGTTCACTTGCATCAAGTACCAGAAGGGCGATGTCTGCGCGGTCTATGGCTTCTAGCGAACGGATGACGCTGTACTTATCAACGCCTCCGCCCTGACGGCCCCGTCTTTTTATACCAGCAGTATCAATAAGTATAACACTTTGGCCATTGTAGTCAAGGTTTGTATCGATTGCGTCACGCGTCGTTCCTGGTATGGAACTCACGATTACGCGCTCTTCCCCGAGTAGCCGGTTGAGTATCATGGACTTGCCTACATTCGGCCGTCCTATGATGGCAATTTTAAGGCTTTCAGCGGGGTTTACGGCCGCAACGGGGGGAGGTTCCGGCAACCGCGCCAGTAAGACGTCCAGAAGGTCGTTGATGCCCCTCCCATGATAAGCACTGACGGGAATCGGCACTCCCAGTCCCAGGCGGTTGAAATCATGCGAGGCCATGTCCATCTTCTCGTTATCGGCTTTGTTGACGACCAGCATGACGCGTTTTTTAACGGGGCGGAGCAGGGAGGCAAGGTCCAGGTCGCTCGGCATAAGGCCGTCTTTGGCGTCCACCAGGAACAGTATCAGGTCGGCTTCGTTGATAGCGATATCTACTTGCTTGTTTATCTCATCGGAGAAAGACGAGCTTCCCTTCATCTCTACACCGCCGGTGTCGATCACGGTAAACTCTTTGTCGAGCCAGCTGACGTTGGCGGTGAGGCGGTCGCGGGTGGTCCCGGGAAGGTCTTCGACGATGGCGATACGCCGGCCGGCCAGCCTGTTGAGCAGGGTGGACTTTCCGACGTTCTGGCGTCCTACGATGGCGACCAGCGGTCTCCTGCGTGGAGCGTTTTGCTTCTGTTCTATATCAGGATTTGTGTTGGGCATGTGTTATTTATTGGTCCTTAATTCCGGACGCGCGTTTCATTCAGAGTCGACAGTCGATAAAAACGGAATTCCTTTATAGATTTTAACGGCAGTTCGGCAGTATCCCTGCTCCGCCCAGCAACTGTGACAGCACGGCTTTTTGTGCGTGAAGCCGGTTTTCCGCCTGGTCGAAGACCACGGAAGAGCGGCTTTCGATGACCTCGTCGGAAACCTCCTGCCCCCGGTGGGCCGGGAGGCAGTGCATAAAAATGGCCTCGTCATTGGCGAGCGACATTAGGGCGCTGTCCACCTGGAAGCCTGTAAAGGCCTTGATGCGAGTCACGTTTTCGTCTTCCTGCCCCATGCTGGTCCAGGTGTCGGTATAAACCACGTCTGCGCCGCGGACGGCCAGCTTTGGGTCATGCCCGATTTCAATCTCCGAGCCGTTATTTTCGGCCAGTATCTGTGCGCGTTCCAGGACTCCGCTGTTCAGTTCGTAACCCTCGGGGGAAGCGATGTTGATATTCATGCCGGCGAGCCCGCTGGCGAGTGCGAGGCTGGCGGCAACATTATTGCCGTCGCCGATGAACGCGAGCGTCAGGCGCTTGAGGTCCCCCTTGTGCTCGAATATCGTCAGCAGGTCGGCCAACGCCTGGCAGGGGTGCTCTTTATCTGAAAGGGCATTGATTACCGGTATATCTGCGTAATCGCCCAGCACTTCAAGAGTGTCTTGGCTGAACGTGCGGGCGGCGATTATGTCCACGTATCTCGAAAGGACCCGGGCCACGTCCGGCACCGACTCCCTTTTGCCCAGCCCTACCTCGGACGGAGAAAGGTATATCACCTGTCCGCCCAGCTGGCGCATGGCCATCTCGAAGCTTACCCGGGTGCGGAGAGACGGTTTTTCAAAAACAAGCGCCAGCGTCTTGTCGCTGAGAGCTGAATTCCAACCGAGGGATTTCAGTTCGATGGCGTCCGCCAGCAGCAACTGAAGATCTGTACTCGAAAGGTCGGAAATTGAAAGGAAATCTTTGGTCTGCATCAGTTTCTCCGTAAAAGTCCCGGATGATTATATCATGAATGGGAAGAGGGTAGGGAAAAGGTGGGGTTTTCGTTTGCTGTCCAAGCCGTTCGGGCACGCGGCGGGCCCGTTGGGAGTCCCTTTCTCTGCTATAATTATCTTAT
>CAZMDI010000220.1:0-3072 GCA_964564995.1 uncultured Dehalococcoidales bacterium | reverse complement strand
TTCAGACGTGTGCTCTTCCGATCTCGCAGGCCAACGCGGCAATCCCATTCCCCCATGTCATCCCGGGCATCGAGACCCGGGAATCCAAAATAAACGTTTGGCGGAGTGGAGTTTGTCATTCCGGCGCGACAGCCGGAATCCAGAGTCGATTTGGCTTTGTTCGTTTGGCCCGTACTCACCCCGTGTCATTTTTGGTGTGCGGATTGGTAACCCACTAGCTCCCCGCTTTCGTTTTGTCATTGCAAGGCGCGATGCGACGCGGCAATTCTATTCCCTGTCGATATGGGGTTGTTTGCCGCTTAACATAAAGAGTGGGCTATAATTTCGCTATAAATAGTTATAATATCTGCCCCACTGTTCCCTTTTTATAGTGTCGAAACGATATGGGCGGATGCGAGTTTTCATACAAAAGCAACAAACAAGGAATCTGCCAAACTTTTTGCAAAAGGCTTAAATTCTTTATTTTTGGACCTGAATCAATTTTTTCCCGGCTACCCTTGCGTCTCCTTCGCGCCTGGTGATTCCGATGCGGTCGAGATGCGTTAAAAGCGGGACGCTGTATTTCCGGCTGAACCCGAATAGCTGGTTTATCTCCTGTATCGTTATTTTCCCGTTTTCCTTCAATCTTTCGCTTATTTTTTCCTTTATGTCCTGAAATTGCTTCGCTTCGAGAAGTATCCCGTCGCCCAATTCGACCAGTTCCCCCTGTTTGATCATGTAATGCACAACCGGTGGGCTTGATGGCAGCTGGGCGGCAAGTTCTTTAAGGTTCGGGGGGCTCGAAGGATTTTTCGCAAACAGACTGAGCACCAGAACTTTTACTGTTTCCTGCTGCTTGGATAGGAGTGGCTTGTTTTGCGGGAGAGAAAGTAACTCCTCTTCACGCGCAATTTTCCCGGAAGAGATCATGTTCAGCACTAGCGTTTCGAATACTTCTTTCGGGAGGCCGAGTCCTTCCTGTAAAACAGCCTGAGGTACACCACGCTTCAGACTGTCCGATGACATTTCTTTCTCCATGGTCGAAAGCAGTTTTCTGGATGCCTCTTCCCATACGCGAATGTCTATCGAAAAGGGCCCTGCTTGAACCAGCTTTTTCTGGTTTGCAAGCTGTTTCACTTTAGCAGCGATTTCAGATGACGAAAAAAGGCTTGCTGCCAGGAGGCTGCCGGTTTCGGCGAACCTGCTTTTTTCGATCTCAGCCGATATCAGATCTTCCAGTCGCAGGCTAAGGCGCTTTTCGAGTAAACCTTTCCTGGTGGGGATTTCCCCAAGTTTGAATTTAGAAGCCAGTGGATCGAGAACCACTCCCCCGCCGATCGTCATGGCCGGCGATTGTTGCCTGATGACGAATCGTTCCCCTGTGAAAACCGCTACATCCTGGCTGAATCTTAATTGTGCGAGAACCATCTCTCCTGGTTTAATCGTTTTGGACCCTATCAGAGCTACACGGGCGAGAAGCTCACGCGTCTCCAGATATACCAGCACCTCGGACATGCTTTTAAGGGCTGTGCCGGCCGAAGGCAGCAGCTTGAGGTTTGTGTCCACAGTGCGGCTGGTCGGAGTATAACCTGGGGAAGCAACGACGATGTCCCCGCGGGCGATTTCTTCCCGTTTTACTCCCGTCAGGTTTACCGCCACTCGGCTCCCCGGTGCAGCCGTTTGCACCATTTGTTTGTAATTTTCCAGTCCCCTGATATGCGCGGCGGCGCAAGAGGGGATGATACAAGCGTCTTTTCCTGTCGAAAAAGTGCCCTGGGAAAGAGTCCCCGTTACAACTACGCCGCTCCCCTTGATGACGAAAACCCGGTCTATTGGGAGTCGCGGTTTCCCGATTTCCTGGCGTGGAGCGAGCGTTGCTGCCATGTTTGTTATCTCTTTTTTTAGTTCTTCGATTCCCGCCCCGCTTCTGGTACTGACGCGTACGACAGGAGCGCCTTCAAGGCTGGTCCCTGAAAGGTGTGAGATGATGTCTTTTTCAACCAGCGCCACCCACTCCGAGTCGCTAGCGAGGTCTATTTTATTGATGACGATTATTCCGTGTTGAATGCCCAGCAGGTCCAGGATCCGCAAGTGTTCCTCGGTCTGGGGCATCCAGCCGTCGTCAGCCGCTACCACCAATAGAACAGCGTCGATTCCGAATAGCCCCGGGATAACGTTGTGGATGAATTGTTTGTGCCCCGGGACATCGACGATTCCAACGGTATCGCCTGAAGCGAGTGACATCCAGGCAAATCCCAGATCGATGGTCATTCCGCGTTCTTTTTCCTCGGGGAGGCGGTCGGGATCGATTGATGTAAGCGCCTTGACCAGGCTGGATTTACCATGGTCGATATGCCCGGCGGTGGCGATGGTCAGCATCGTCAGTTCTTCCGCATCATGGCTGTTTGGACGACGTTGGCAATTATTTCATCCTGTTCAGGAAAAACCGTGCGCATGTCGATGAGGATGTGATCGTTTTCTATCCTCGCGATCAAGGGAGGTCTCGAGAGGCGGAGGGAACGTGCGCATGCCTCGGCCGATCCTGCCGGGGTCAAACTGACTAGTGCGGTGGCCAGGCTTTGTTCCGGGAGAGTCCCTCCTCCAACCATGCTGAAGCCATCTTTTATCTCTGCCTTGATATTGCAGGCTTTTAATTTACGTACAAGTGCACGGGCTCGTAATTTGAGCGCTGAAAGGTCATAAGACATCATCCTCCAGGATGGGATGTCCCTTGTCGCTGTCCTGTTTAAATAGACCGCAGCAGTGGCTTCCAGAGCGATTGCTGAAAGCTTGTCCAGCCGCACCACTCGCATCAAAGGGTGATTCAGGAGAGGTTGGATGAACTTTCGTTTCCCAGCTATGATGCCGGCCTGGGGGCCTCCGAACAGTTTGTCTCCGGAAAAGCAAACGAGGTCGGCTCCCTCCCTCAATGCTTGCTGAACTGTCGGCTCCGGTTCCAAACCGAATTCCGCCGTGTCTATGATTGCCCCGCTGCCCAGGTCGTAAACTAGTGGAATGGTGTGCTCGACTGTCAGTTCTGATAGCTCGCGTATTGAGACTTCGCCCACAAAGCCTTTCTGGACGAAATTGGAC
>CAZMDI010000219.1:0-3075 GCA_964564995.1 uncultured Dehalococcoidales bacterium | reverse complement strand
GATGAGATAGTCACTCGAAAGGATAACGTTGGGCAACATAAATGTCGGCATCACCAGCGGAGTAACCCATGGATTCTCGACTTCTACCAGCGTAGTATCTCGCACGTCCAGGGTCAATACGCGCGGGAAATCGAAGCGCAGCGCCTGATAAACCGGAGCGACTGGAGCTCCGCTGGCGGTTCCTTCGAGAACGAGAATATCTGCATCGCTTATTTGCCTGATACCCATGATAATAGACACCATCATCTCCCGGCTGGTCGTCACAGGGTACCCCAAGGGGTAACTTGCTACCGGCTTGATGAGAACTCGCCTGGCCCGGGCAATAGCGGGGGGCGCTTTAAAAACAAAATCCTCAGAATCGAATACCAACCCTAACTCCTCCCCAGAAGCCCTTCGGCTTGTACCAGATCAGCCTGCATATTGATGTTCATAAAACACAAATGCGCTTTATCAAAACGGTCAATCCCCACCATACAACGCCTCAAATAAACCGCGCAAAAAGGTCCGCTACGAAACCCCACCCGGGGAACGACAGCATCGAACCCTCCGGCAACAGAAACCATACATTTAATAAAATCCGTATTCAACAACGGCATGTCACAAGCCGTGACCAAATCGTTCTGATACATGGCACGCTACAACCCTGTGAAATACCCTCACGAGGGCCCTTGCCTCAGACCGAACCATTCACCTCTTTGAACCCGATCCCAGTCACAACAGGATGTAATTCTGTCTCCAAAGCTTTGACAATTATAAGCTAACCGTCAAGAAATCCCGGATCGGATATCGCCCGCTTCAGCAGAGTCACCCGCCTGGTTCTTCGCAACCTTTATTCGCGCCGAACCATTCGCCTTTGCCTCCGGCCAGAATAATTCTGCCAATTTTCAAGCCATATAACACTGGATCAGAGACCACTACTATCATTCTACCATTAGAGTCAAGTATTTAATATAGGAAATCCGCCCTTTCGGCAATATTTTTTAGCGATGGATGTTTCAGATCCCGGAGCAGGACGACGATCGCAGGTTGGAGGTCAAGCATTCGCGCATGTTATAATCCAGTCGATGAAGCTATCTGAACTAGGTGAATTCGGCCTGATAAATATCCTTTCCAAAATCGTAGAAGATAGCAGGGATACCAAAAATCCACAATGGAAAAACATCGTGGCAGGCATCGGCGACGATGCTGCAGTATGGAAGAACAAAAGGGGGCTCACTCTGGCAACGACTGATTGCCTGGTGGAAAATGTTCACTTCAAAACGGGGCAATCAAGCTGGCAGGACCTTGGATGGAAAGCCCTTGCCGTCAACCTGAGCGACATAGCGGCCATGGGCGGAAAGGCAGAATATGCACTGGTGACCGTCGGTTTGCCATACGAAGCCGACGTAGAATCAGTCATCGCCCTTTACGAGGGGATCATAGAACTGGGGAATATCTGGGGAGTCGTCATAACAGGCGGCGACACCACTTTATCGGAAAAATTCATCGTCAGCCTCACCGTGACAGGAAGCTCGCGAAAACACCTCCTAAAGCGCTCCTCAGCGCGTCCGGGTGACTTAATAGCTATAACCGGCAATCCCGGCATGGCCGCCGCTGGCTTCAAATTGATTGAAAATGGAACGGAAAAAAACGAGATCGACGCCCCTCTGAGGCAGGCGTTCCTGCGGCCCACCCCCCGACTTGCGGAGGGAATCGCGATATGCGCTTCCGACTGCCGCACAGCCATAGATATCAGCGATGGTCTGGTGGCAGATCTCGGGCATATCTGCAATTCCAGCAGGACGGGAGCCTGCATACATACAGACCTGATACCGGTCCATCCTTCAGCCAGAAAATTATTTCCTGCCCAGGCAATGGACATGGCCCTCGGCGGCGGAGAAGATTACGAGCTTCTTTTTACAGCAAAGGCCCAGGTCATCAAAAAAATACAAAAAACCGCCTCGACCCGGATAACTGTCATCGGGGAGATCACGGCCGGCCCGGCAGGCGTTGTCGATGTAATCGATGAAAACGGCAGACCTTATCGAATCGAAAAAACCGGATGGGACCACTTTGGGAAATAACCTCCATTTTAAGAGTTCAAGCCCGGAGGAAACCTTCCGCCTCGGGCAAGCGATAGGTGCGATGACCGCGCCCGGAGACATAATCTTGCTGAGTGGCCCCCTCGGGGCGGGAAAGACGTGTCTGGCGCAGGGAATAGCTAAAGGGATAGGCGTCGAAGAGTCACCTCCCAGCCCTTCATACGTCCTGGTGCGGGAGTTTAAAGGCCGGATGCCGTTTTACCACATGGACCTCTATCGCTTGGAGTTTGAAGAGATAGCGGAACTAGGAATCGAAGATTACCTCTCGGGTAAAGGGGTATGCGTCATTGAATGGGCTGAAAAAGCCGAGTCCCTGATGCCGAAAGAGCGTCTTTCAGTTAACCTTTCATACCGGGGAGAACTGGAACGGGGGCTTGAAGTTATCCCGGAGGGCGGCCATTACGAGTTGATATCCCGCCGGATGTCTGAAGTCAGCGGTTCCCTCCCAAAGGATGATATCTGATGTACCTCGCCATAGACACATCAAGTGAATTCGCAGGCCTGTCGATAATCGAAAACGGGATAATCCTGGCTGAAATTTCCTGGTGCTGCGGAAGCAATCATACAGTGGAGCTTCTGCCGCACCTGGATTTGCTGTTCAAACAATCCTCGATAGGCATGCATGAATTGAAGGGAATAATTATCGCCAGCGGACCAGGCAGCTTTAACGGGCTCAGGGTAGGGCTTGGAACCGCTAAAGGACTGGCCTTCAGCCTGGGAATACCGATTGTGGGCGTCAACACCCTCGAAGCTGCCGCCTATCAGCATGCGGAATGCGGTTTGCCAGTTTGCGCTATCTTCAAAGCGGGGAAATGTGACGTGGCTTCCGCCTCTTACCAACAGACTGCCGAGGGTTGGCAATGTCTCATCCCTTCCCGGTTGACGACCATAGAAGAAATATGTGCCCAAACGCATGGCAAAACCGTGTTTTGCGGAGAACCATGGCCAAGGAGGAAGCTGGCCCCGGAAAGCTGATAATGCCCGACACCGTGAA
>CAZMDI010000218.1:0-3090 GCA_964564995.1 uncultured Dehalococcoidales bacterium | reverse complement strand
GAGCGCCACAGGCACAGGACTTACACTTCGTAATCCTTTGCGAGTAAGAAGAATTACCCCGGTGGTCGAGGGAGTCCCGACCTTTGGCGTTGAGGGAACACCCGGCGATAGCGTTATCATCGGGCTGGAAAAACTGGCGCCGGGCGCTGATATGGTCATATCAGGAATCAATAGCGGGCAGAACCTCGGCGACGACGTCCTTATTTCCGGTACGGTGGGGGCTGCTCTGCAAGGGTATTTAAGAAATTTGCCAGCGATAGCGATATCCGTCGGGACGCTCGATACAGCTGAATTGCTGGCAGCCGGGCGCCTTGCGGCATTGCTGGCCGGAAGGATTAACCGGGGAGCGCTTCCCAGAGACATATTCCTGAATGTTAACTTGCCTGATGAGCCGTTGAATGAAATCAAGGGCATCCGCATAACCCACCTGGCGCACAAGACGCATATCGACAGCGTAAAAGAAGGTAACGACGGCAGACGCGATTATTACTGGCTCGTGAGACGGAAGCTGGAAATAGTTTCTCTTGACTACACCGATATATGGGCCGTCGAACATGGTTATATATCGATCACAGCCTTGCACTCTGCGTTATTCCGGCGTCCCGAACCGCCGATGAACGAGATATTTTGTGCTGAAATATTTCGGGAGCTTAATAATTAAAACTGCAGACCGCCGGAACCATTTAACGCTTTTGATTGACATTTTCAATTCCTAAACCTAGAATTATATCGCCGGCGACCGTAGAGATACGGCGTCGAGCTTTTTAACGGGTGTATACATTTGGTCGCTTGGATCGCAAGACCGAGACGGCAGCAAAAGAGGTTGATCAACCTCCGCCGCATCTCGGCGGAGGTTTTTGTTTGAAACGAAATTTACCCAGGTTGGGATTTGTCGGGGCGGGCACAGTAGCAACCTCTCTCGCTTGCGCCCTCCATGGAAAAGGCTATCCAGTGGTCGCGGTAGCCAGCCGGAGTTATTCTTCTGCACAAAGACTAGCTGCGTTCATCCCCTGCTGTCAGCCTTACGAAGATAAACAGCCGGTTGTCGACAACGCCGATCTTATATTCATCACAACCCCGGATGACGTCATCTCGAACGTCGCTGGCGAGCTTAAATGGCAACCGGGGAAATATGCAGTTCATTGCAGCGGTGCAGATACGAGCGAATTACTCGATAAAGCCGCTTTGGGAGGCGCAGTTACCGGTGTCATGCATCCCCTGCAGACTTTCGCGGGGATGGAACAGGCCAAGAACAGCCTTCTAGGCATTACCTTCTCCCTGGAAGCTCGTGAGCCTCTTCTTACTGTCCTCAAAAAGATGGCGGTGGCGCTGGGAGGCAAGCCCATGGTACTTGCCCCGGAAGACCGTGCGCTTTACCACGCTTCGGCTGTCCTGGTATCCAACTACCTGGTAACACTGGTAAAACTTTCTACCGACCTCTGGTCAGATTTTGGTATGCCCAGGGAGGAAGCCGTCAGGGCTCTTGCCCCTCTTATCAAGGGCACGATAAACAACCTCGAAACTATAGGTTTGCCAGGGTGCCTCTCGGGCCCGATTTCAAGAGGTGATAGCGGAACACTCAGAAAACACCTCGAAGTGTTGTCGGACAAACATAAGAGCATAATCCCGACTTACGCCTATCTGGGGCTTCAAACTATTCCTGTCGCTTTGGAAAAAAAGAAAATAGACAGCGACAGGGCGCGGGAAATCGAAACGATTTTGAAAAATTCCGTAAAAAAAGGGAGCCCTACATGAGGACGATGCTCAAAAGTAAGATCCACCGGGCCAGGGTGACCGGGACACAGCTCGATTACGAGGGAAGCATTGCTATCGGGCGCGAGCTGCTGATCGCCGCTGATATCCTGCCGCATGAAATGGTGCATGTGCTGAACGTAAATAACGGTGAGCGCTTCACAACTTACGCCATCGAGGGAGATCGCGGGCAAATATCGCTCAGAGGTGCCGCCGCCAGACTGGCTCAGAAGGGCGACATCGTCATAATCCTCACCTATGAAGCCATGGGTGAAGAAGAATCCCGTGCCTATGAACCGAAAGTTGTTTACGTGGATGAAAAGAACGTCATTAAAACGTTCGATCCCTCACTGGACGCACTGTCTTTTTAGGAGGTAACGCCATGAGGATTAATATCAATCAGATTAAGGAAATGAAGCAGCGCGGAGAGAAAATCGCGATGCTCACAGCCTATGATTATGCGACTGCTCAGATCGTCGAGCGGGCCGGGGTGCCGCTTATACTTGTCGGCGATAGCCTGGGTATGGTCGTGCTGGGTTACGAATCGACCCTGCCCGTCACCATGGAAATCATGCTACATCATACAAAAGCGGTCTCCCGCGCCGTGAAAAACGCCATCGTTATCGGCGATATGCCCTTTATGAGCTATCAGGTAACCCCCGAAAAAGCTATGGAGAATGCGGCTCGTTTTATGCAGGAAGCGGGGGCACATGCGGTGAAACTCGAGGGAGGGGTGACCGTCGCCGCCACTGTGAGACGCATCGTCGACAGCGGTATACCGGTTATGGGGCACATCGGGATGACACCCCAATCAACTTACCAACTTGGTGGTTTTCGGGCCCAGGGCAAGACCCTGCAGGCTGCCAGGAAGTTGCTGGACGATGCGGAGGCGCTTGAACAAGCAGGAGCCTTCGGGGTGGTGTTGGAAACCATGGCGGCTGAACTTTCGGAGTTTATCAGTAAAAGGATAAATATCCCAACTATAGGTATCGGTGCCGGAGCCGGCTGCGACGGTCAGGTGCAGGTAATCAGCGATATGCTGGGGTTATTCACCGACTTCGTCCCGAAACATTCGAAACAATACGCGCATCTGGCAGAAGTTATGTCAAGCGCAGTTTCTCAATACGTTCAGGAAGTTAAATCAGGAGCTTTTCCTACCGATAAAGAAAGCCTGTCCCTGGATCCAGCCATTATGGCGGAGCTTGATAAGGTAGTTTGAAACATGGAAATTATCCGAACGATTTCCCGCATGAGAGTAGCCAGACAAAATATGCCCGGTCCGGTAGGTTTCGCACCAACCATGGGTTACCTCCATGAAGGCCACCTTTCGCTGGTCCG
>CAZMDI010000217.1:0-3095 GCA_964564995.1 uncultured Dehalococcoidales bacterium | reverse complement strand
GTCCCCCGAGGTTCTTGTCCTCGAGCGTGTTCTCGAGGGATCCAGAGTCGATTTGTCCCCCCACCCACACTCCCCCGGCCATTCTCTCCGTTCTTATTTTCTCCCGCACTCAAACGATGCAGCGTAAACCAGGCCTTTGTCATCAAATAATTTTTGTATCCCTGCGCGGTCTTTCAGGGCGAATCTAACCCCGAGTTCACAGTGCGAACACATCTCGTCGGGCGGGATTACCGCTCTTACTTTGTATCCCGCTTCATTTAAAAACGCTCGGCCTTCAGGGTATCGATTATTTTGTCGAATATCAAGATGCCCTCAGCGGTCAATGATGGTTCTTTGTCCGTTTTATTCATCCCATTCTCCCCGTTGTCATCCCGGGTCGCTCCCCTGTTCACCCGTTGCCATCCCGGTCCAACGTTGTCATTCCGGCGCGACAGCCGGAATCCAGAGCCGATTCGGTTTCCCACCACCCCTCTTCCCCCGTCATCCCGGACCGCGACCCGGGCCTCGAGCATGTTCTCGAGGGATCCAGAATAAAGTAATTTGTCATTGCGCTTGTACCCGCCGTTAACGGGGTGAAGCCACGCAGAGGCTGCGGCAATCTCGTCCCTCACCCTTGGTATCATCCCGGCGTCCGACTAGGCGGAAGATCCAAAGTCAGGCTAGTTTCCCCGCGATAGCACCGGCTTGACGTTTTGCTTGCTAAATTGTAATGTGTAGTAGGATAGTTGGAATGTTGGATGATCGGAGTATCCTATGTCAGAACTGGTTCAAGTACGCAAGAAATCACAGGTTACACTTCCGCAATCTGTAAGAAAAGAACTCGGAATCGAAGAGGGCGACTTTCTGGATATCCGTGTGATAAATGGAGAATTGGTGCTTAAGGTGAAGAAGCTGGTAGACAAAAACCAGGCATGGTTCTGGACCGACCGCTGGCAACAGGGTGAAAAAGAGGCCGAAGAAGATATTCGTGCCGGACATGTGCAAAACTTCCCGGACGCGAAAGCCGCCGTGTCTTTCCTCAATAAAGAGCCCGGGGGGAAACCTGGCAAAGCGCCTGAGAGCGTAGGTTAAATGCCCATCCAGCTTACTGCTAGGTTTATTCGTCAGTATGGACAATTGCCAGCAACGATACAACATAAGGTGGATAAGGCCCTGACTCTTCTGGATGGCAATTTCCGGCATCCGGGGTTGCGCAGTCATCCGATAGAGGGCGCTCCAGGGGTTTTTGAAGCCTATGTCGATGTTAAATATCGACTGACTTTTGAACGGCGCAGTGATACTTTGATCATACGTAACGTTGACAACCACGATGAATGCCTCAGGCACCCTTAAAAGCGTCGAATGTTCCCTCTTCCCCAGGTGTCATGCCGGCGCGACAGTCGGAATCCAGAATTCGGAGGCAAGCTCCCTCCATTTGTCATTGCGCTTATACCCGCCGTTAACAGGGGGAAGCCACGCTGCGGCAATCTCGTTCCCTCACCCTGCTTGATCGACAGACGATTGTTGTCCGCATCCGCAATAACTCATTGTCATTCCGGCGCGACAGCCGGAATCCAGAGCCGACTCGGTTCCCACCCCCAACCCCTAACCCCAAGATGACTGCTGAGCGCTGTTAACTACCTGCTCATCCCAGCAACCGAAAAACCACCCTCCCCGGCCCCAGAACATCCTTAAACTGCGAATACTTCTTCTCGCCCCGGAGCACCCGGCAGACGGCATTCCAAACCCGGTCGTTGCTGTTCAACAAACCGAACGACGTTTTCGGAAACATTCTGCTCAATCTCAAAATCTGCCAGGCGGCGTGCGACTCGGGCATGATCTCCTCGTCTATCCGTTTTTCATACCGCGACAACCCTACCGAAGGGTCCTTCAAATAGTCTGCAACCACCTCCGCCGCTATCTGCCCGCTCAAAATCGCGTTATACATGCCCTCGCCGGAGAATGGTTCCACCAACCCTGCCGCATCCCCGACGAGCAAAACCCTGTCTCCGGTTATCGGGCTGCCCTTACGGCGCACCGGCATGAGATGGCCTCTGAGCGATTTAATCTCGTATGTGCCGAGGTTCTGCCTCTCGATAAGTCGTTGCAGATACGGTTTCAGCTTATTCGCGTCTGCCGCCAGCCCACCGACGCCGATGGAAAGCATCTCTTTCTTGGGAAACACCCACCCGTAGCCGCCTGGGATGTCGCCGTAGTCGAATTTAACAAAACCCTTCCAGGCTTCCGGGTCATAATTTTTGGGGACCACCTGGCAATCCAGCCCGACACCGTTGTCGCATTTGAGATTAACTCCGAGCGATTTGGCCGTGATACCGTTTGGCCCATCGGCGCCGACGACTATCCTTGCGGAAAAAGTTTCATTTGCTGTCCGGACGATCACCGAATCCGCGGTTCGTTCGATCGTTTCAACCTTGGTCCCGGTTTTCACGACCGCGCCGGCCTCTCGGGCTTTTTGGAGTAAAAAGTCATCAAATCTGTCCCTAGATACCAGTTGTATCAGCGGTTTGGGGTAGTTCCGTTCTTTCTCGGGACCCAGTTTCCAACTGTATCTAATGCCCGAAATGGTATTTTCGATGACACCTGAAAAGTCGAAGGGAAGAAGTTGAGCAGCCTTTGCGGTAACTCCGCCGCCGCATGATTTGATACGCGGGAAATGTTCTTTTTCCAGAAGGATGACGCGGATGCCTCTTTGAGCGAGGTTATAAGCGACGGTGGAGCCGGCTGGACCGGCGCCGACGACGAGAGTCTGATAATTTAGATGATTTATTGGATACATTAGCGATTAATATAACGGGGGTCGGGGATAAGCGCAATGATAAATTTATTATCGGCATTGAACTCGACAAGTAACTCTAATGTACACATCAGAACATTTGTGCTATTATTAAGTTATGAGCATAGAAAGCAATGAACTAGGCACGAAGAAACGCGGCGCCCAAACTGGCAATCGGAATGCACGGACTCATGGGTTTTATTCAAGGGAACTCACAACCGAGCAAGCAGACGCTCTTGCGGCGGCCCACGGCGTTCTGGCCCTCGACCAGGAAATCGCTCTACTGCGCCTTAAAATACTAGCGATAGCCAATAACCCCGCG
>CAZMDI010000216.1:0-3095 GCA_964564995.1 uncultured Dehalococcoidales bacterium | reverse complement strand
TATTCTGACCCTAAATAGTCCACTTCACCGATCAAACGCTGCTATTTCAAGACCTCCGCAATAGCGGTATCTCAGGCACGTAATCATGGCTCTGAGCTTGGAGGCTCACGTATTTGTCACTGGGTATCAGCCGAATAAAACCGCGGGGTCTTATGTTACGGCCAGCATAGTTTTATATTCGATATCGGGAGTATAGATATATTGAAGACGCTTTCGTCTAACAGTCCGCCAAAATCCAAAGCGCTGGTGCTGGATGACGGTCTGTCCATGGCCCGGGAATATCTCGCGCAGTCCATCGAACTGCTGGAACAAACCTTGCTTGTCACCCGGCAGATGAGCGACATGGGGCTCATCCCGACTGCCATGGGATGCCAGGTCATCGACAGCCTGGAATTGGAAATTAAAAGAACAAGGTTAATATCCATGAATCTGCGCCGCCAGGTGGGCAACCAGGATAGTCAGGCATAAGGGAATAATCAGATGTCACCGATAGATCCCAAACCCGAATACATCATTATTGCCGAGGACGACGAGGGCCATGCCGCGGCCATCAGCCGCGCACTGAACGCCCATTTACCCGGCTGCCGTCTGGATCTCGTCACTTGCATCAGCGATTTCAGAAAGGCAGCAACTAAACGGACCCCGGATATCGCTCTGCTGGACCTGAACCTCAAAGACGGCAGTGCTCTGGAACTCCTGACACTGCCCGCCGAAAACGCGGTATATCCCGTTCTCATCATGACCAGTCACGGCAGTGAACAGTTAGCAGTCAAAGCGCTTAAATCCGGGGCGCTGGACTACGTGGTCAAAACAGCTGAATCTCTGGCTGATATCGGGTATATCGTTCAGCGGGTGCTTCAGCAGTGGCAGATGCTCAAGGAAAGACAGCATTCCACGGAAGACCTCCGGCAACGGGAAATCCGCTTTCACGCACTGGCGGAAAACGCACCCGACATCATCGCCCGCTTCGATGACGGCTGCCGATATATTTATGTCAATAACCTTATTAAACGCAAATTGGGCATCCTGGCCACAGAATGTATCGGTCGAAAAAACACAGAGATCGGCGTCCCTGATGAAATCGGTGCCGTCTGGGACCGTACGGTGCGAAATGTTTTAACGACCGGCCATGAGTCAAGCGCCACTTTGCGCTATGAAAATAAAACGAAAGAGATCTGTTTCTTCCATACCATGATGGTCCCGGAGTTCGATGAACACGGCAAGGTTGCCACAGTACTCAGCATCACCCGCGATATCACCAACCAGAGGAGGGTGGAAGAAACCCTCAGGGAAAGTGAAACCAAGTACCGCACCCTGGTAGAAAATGCCAACGAAGCCATCTGCGTCACCCAGGGGGATAGCATCATCTTTTGTAATTCTGCCATGTGCCGTTTGACCGGGTTTGAAATGGACCGGCTGATTTCCATGCGGATGTCAAAAGTCATCCATACGGAAGATCTGGCCGCGTTCAAAGAATGGCAAACGCTGTCCAGCGTCGAAAGAGGGAAATCTCCGGCTTTCAGGTTCGACCGTGCCGCAGGTGGGTTCAGCTGGGTGGAACTAAGCGCCGTAGGTATAGAATGGGAAAACCAGAAGGATTCGTGGCTGTATTTCATCAGCGATATCACCGAAAGAAAAATCGTGGACGAAGAAAAGCAGCGCCTGGCAAAACTAGACACGATAAAAATCATGGCTAGCGGCATCGCCCACGACTTTAACAACATTCTTACAGCCATCATAGGCAACATCGGCCTGCTTAAAAATTATATCCCGGATACGAAAGAAGCGATATCCATACTAACTGAAGCGGAAAACGCTTCCATGCGGGCCAAAGGGCTTTCGCGGCAGCTGCTCACCTTCGCCAGGGGGAGCGATTATAACAAGACAACCGTAGCCCTGCCGAATCTCCTGCGGGAAATCACCAGCCTTCCCCTGCGTGGTTCAAACGTCAGTGTCAGCTACAGTTTCGCGGACGACCTCAGGTGCATAGAAGCCGACGAGGAACAGTTGTCCCAGGTGATTACCAACCTGACCATCAACGCAGTGCAGGCCATGCCTGACGGAGGACGTTTTGAAGTACGTGCTGAAAACGTCCCTGACGAACATCTGCCAGCCAAAATGAAAAAAAGAAAAGATACCGGTGGTCTGTTTGTACGCCTGTCGTTCGTCGACAGCGGCATCGGCATCCCGCCGGAAAACCTCAAACGCATATTCGACCCATTTTTTACCACCAAACATTCGGGCAACGGACTGGGACTGGCCAGCACCGTATCCATCGTCGAAGCCCATAACGGCTACATAGACGTGGCTTCCGAGGTTGGAGTGGGCACGACCTTCAGCATCTACCTGCCTTCTACCGGCAGTTCAGTGGCTAAACCTGTTTTAACTGAACCTTCGCTTAACTTTGATATGAGCCGGGTCCGGGTACTGGTGATGGATGACGAAGCCCCTATCCGCGATATCACCTGCCGATTGTTACAGCATATCGGTGTCATGGAGGGAGTGGCCGTGGCTGATGGGGCCGCCGCATTATCGCTTTACCAGAACGCCATGCTGAAGAAAGAGCCGTTTTCAGCTGTGATTCTCGACCTGACTGTGATCGGCGGCAAGGGCGGCATCGAAACCCTGGGCCAACTGAAGGAAATGGACCCCGGTGTCAGAGCCATCCTCTCCAGCGGCTATGCCAGCGCCAATACTATCGAAGAATATCAGAAGCTGGGGTTCTGCGGCTTTATAGACAAACCTTACACTTTAACCCAGCTTAAAGAAATTTTGGCGAAAGTGATCGGCCACCGATGAGCGCGATGATTGATAAATACGAGAGGGGAGGCAGGCGATGCGCCGTGTCTCGATAACCAGGGCATTGCCCGGGATGGTGCTGGGAGTTCCAGTCTACGGCCGGTTCGGCAATATTCTGCTAGCCAAAGGCACGCCTTTGGCCGCCAATAGTATCGTTGTGTTGTCGAGGATGGGCATCACGGAAGTTTTCATCGACGACGATTTCACCGACGACATCCATGTATGGCCGCTGTTCAGCCCCGAACTGGAAGCGGCGATGGTGATCGAACTGCGCCATCTGCTGGGCCTGACCCAGA
>CAZMDI010000215.1:0-3100 GCA_964564995.1 uncultured Dehalococcoidales bacterium | reverse complement strand
TGTATCGTCCCAAGCCGCCCAATCGTGATTCAGCCTGTTCAGGTTTTGGATTATAATATCTAGCGCTTCGCTGGATCTCACCGCCATCTGCTGCGCATTACGCACTTCGAGGTCCTGGAAACTTCTCATAAAAGTGAATTCTGATATTACAAATATGGCCCCGATTACTGAGACAAATATTGCAGTGATGGTGACCGTAAGTTTCCAGCCCAGTGACATAACTATTTCTCCCTTACGGGCAAGTTACAATAATTTACTCTGTCCCTGGGTCTGCAGGGATCAAGTTGCATAAAGAGCGGGTGGTCAATATGGGATTTATTGCAGCCTGTCACGGATAGTCCCTCCGGAGAACGTGCCCGGTGCAATTCCGGTGTCCCCGCAGTTTTGATGAAGTGCCACGGTTGAAACTCGAATTATCGCACATAGTTTCGGACACCATAAACCCGAATACAAGTACTGTCAGGAGTGTAAACGCTTTTGCTGGCAAAATCTGGACGTTTAGTCCCAACATAATGGGCCCGGGAGCCCATTATTGGCACCGAATATTCTTTTCTGTTCGTTGGCAGGTATCCTGCTCAGTTTTTCTGGGGCATGTAGGGGAAGCTGATGCTGTACACGGTGCCGTTTTCTCTTTTTAGCTCCAATGTCCCCCCCAGCTGGTACACTGCCAGTGTCTGGAGCAGAGTCATGCCGAGCGTCCTGGAAGTTTTGATGTCCATCTCCTGCGGCATGCCCACTCCGTTATCGCCTAACGACATATCGATACGCCCGTCATGGTTGCGGATGCCGACCCGGATTTCACCGGGCCGACCGTTCGGGAAGGCGTATTTGAGCGAATTGGATATGACCTCGTTGATGATAAGTCCGCAGGGTATTGCCAGGTCGAGGCCCAGTTCCACAGCCTCGGCTTCGACGTGTGTGGTGATTCTGCCTGTGTTGCAGTTATAAGAATGCATCAGGGCTGCTACCAGGTCATTGAGGTATTTGGTAAAACTGATATGTGCCATGTCCTCTGACTCATAGAGCTTGTTATAAACCAGGGACATGGATTGGATGCGCTCCCGGCTCTCCTGGAATAATTGTGCGTCATCCTTGTCCTTGACGAATTTGGACTGCATGTTGAGCAGGCTGGATATGACCTGCATGTTGTTCTTGACACGGTGATGGATCTCTTTGAGCAATGTTTCCTTTTCGTTGATATTTGATCGCAGTGTGACGTTTGCGGATTCAAGTGCAGCATTGGCTTTCGCCAATTCCCGTTGGGTATTGACGAGTTCATTATTGATTCTGGAAATTGCCTCGACTGCGTCTTGAACCATTGGATCATTATGCCTGATTTTTACTTTCGAGACGCCAGTTCTACGGCGGAAATAGCGTCGGGCGCATATCCATCCGCCTTCACTTTCTGCCATAATCCCGGTACCAGATTGAACGGATATCCTCCCACCAGTATCCTCACCTTGTCCGATAAAGGTGAAGCCCTCACCAATGATATGAGTTCGCGGGCTTGTTCCAGTTGAAAACCCATCGTTGTGGAGATGCAAAGCACCTCCGCCTGCTGGTCTCGCAGTGTGGTTAATATGCTCTCTTTGGGAGTATTAGCTCCGAGATAGTACGTAGACCAGCCATGCAGTTCAAATACATCAGCCACCATGCGGATACCCATTTCGTGAAGCTCCTGACTCACGCAGGTAGCCACCATGACACGTCCGTTCTTTGGCGTGGCGAAAAGCCTGGGATAGAATTGCCCCATGATCGATTGGGTGGTAGCGGAGCAGAAATGCTCTTGAGCAACATTGACACGGTTAAGTTGCCAGAGCCGCCCAACCTCTTTTTGAACGGGTGCGAGCACGTCAACGTAAATATTTTCGAGGGGGACACCGTTATCCGCGGCATCGATTATCAACTTGGTGGCTGATTGGCGGTCCCATTCCAGCAGCGACTGCAAATAGCCGTCAGCCAGGGTAAAATACGGTGAATCCAGTTCCAGAAACGACGACGGGGTTTTTACAGGAGCTTCCAAAGTGGTTATCGCTGCAGATATGTACTCATCAAGGGTTGAACTTAGATCCACAGCGAGGTTTTCCTTGATAACTTCTCCCATGAGGATAGTCGAAAGTTTCAGGGCATCGTTGGGTAATTTGATGGCAGAAAATAATACCGATACCCATTCGATATAATTTGTAAATATAAGCGGGCTTTCCAGCGTTAAAGCCTCGATCAGAAAGCTCAGGTGGTATCTGGCGTCTTGCAGGCTGCGCTGATACCCGCTGGGGCCATATTTATCCCAAACTCCGGGTTGCATCTCATATTGACGTTTCACCATTTGATGGGCAAACGTTTCCGAGCTATTTCTTATGTAATCGCTCAAAGACATTACCGGTTCCATAGCGGTCTATCCTTCTGCCTTGTACCCTTTTGAGTATATACCCGATCAGCAACCGTATTTCAACTTGCGATAAACTACAAAACTGCAAGCCGTCTTGAAGACAGATTATGAAGATGATAATACTGGTTTTTTGTGCTTGAAAGTTCTGAAGGTGTCGAAAAAGTGGCCCGAAAGGTTCATTCATTTCGGTTGGCATGCGAAATTGAAGGATTTACTGATTTTGTCCTTGATTCATCGCGGGCTGATCAAATCGCTGAGCTAAACCAGCGTGCGAAAACTGAGGTTACGAGAAGCTCGCGATGATTAGTCGGAAACTTTGCGCTGAATAGCGTCCTGCAAGAACGCTATTCACTTGTTAGTGGGTGCTGAAACTTAATCTTTAGTCCAGACCACCCCGCCCCGGCACGATGGGCATTTTACCCGCCCTGTGCCGTTGCAGCCTTTGCACTTTTCGGTGACCATTTCCTTCCGGATTTTCCGTTTACCCTGGCACTCTTCACAAACGAGGCTGCCTTTGCCCCCGCAGCGCATACATGGTTCTTCGTGCATATCGCCCACCTTGTTTTAGAAAGATTATAGCACTGCCATGTTGTTCGTTGTCGAAAAAGCTGCCTGTCCTCCCGTGCGGGCCTCGGGCGGTTCCCGGGGGTTCATTTTTCCGTTTGCCATTGCGAGGAGCGGAGCGACGCGGCAATCTCGTACCTCTCCCTT
>CAZMDI010000214.1:0-3108 GCA_964564995.1 uncultured Dehalococcoidales bacterium | reverse complement strand
ATCATGTTCCTTCCTATCGAGGGACGCCACTCGAGTTTGCTGCAGACAAACATCGGGGGATTTCACGATAGTTTTGAAGGAACCGAACGGGTTTGGCTGGATCCCAATCTTCCTGAGGATGCCGAGGAATCCACGGCCGCACATGAACTCGGGCATATAATGCAGTCGATGGAAAGGTACCCCCGGGCATCGAGCACGGTATCCGCGCTCGATCATCTTGCCAGCAGGATAACCGACCTGGTGATGGACGAATCAGCAGACCTGTGGGCCATCCTCCACGGATTCGACATGAGCCGGGCCTTCGGCAAGATCGGCCTGAAAAACCTGGTGAGCAATATAAATAGGCATATGGTAACACCTGAAGCGTTCGATTGGGTGGCTTATTCTGCTTTTTTGCAAAAACTGGTTTCTCATAAACAATCGGAAAACACCGGAACGGTTGAACTTCCACCAGAGGTGGGGACGCAGGTCATGGTCCTCGATTACGCCGGGTTGTCCTTGCGCCTGGGGCGCTACAGCCTTTTCGATGGTCTGGACGCTGTATGGTTAACCCAATGGCCAGTGTCCAGGAAAATGGGAAGGGAACTTTCCGGCCTGCTCGGTGAAATGAAAACCCGCGACGAGTGCCGCGAGGCCCTTGAGAAAACTGTTATTTTTTTGAAGATCCCGCCGCCGCTGATAAATATTTCACACTCGTAAACTCTATCCGTCTTCCCCCTCGATGCGACCAAGCGCGACTTCGAACTCCACCCGCAGTCGGTCGGCTTCCGAGGAAAGCTCCCCCCATGTTTCGGTGAGTTCTTCGGCACGGACTTTCAATTCGCGATGCCTCTCGATGCTAATTACCACTTCTTTGGAATCCTTGTAGTGCTCCGGCTGCGCGAAGAGGCTTTCCAGTTGTTTAATTTCATTTTCGGCACTCGAGAGTTCTTTCTCTATTTTGTCTATGCTTTTCTTCAGCGGGGTGCTTTTCTCGTAATATTCGCTGCGGAGCTCGCCTGAAAGCACGCGTTTCTGCCTCCCGCCCGGTACAGGTACAGGCATGTTTTTGGGGGATGGAGGGCGCGTCTCCCCGGTTTCAGACCCGGCCGAGGTCAATGCCTTGTGGTATAGATAACTGTCATAATCACCCTGATATAGGCTTATTTTCCCCGCGCTCACGTCGAAGATGCTGGTGGCTATCTGGCGGATAAGCGTCCGGTCGTGAGTCACGAAACAAAGCGTGCCGTGGTACGATTCCAAGGCATCGGTCAGCACTTCCCGAGAAGGGATATCCAGGTGGTTGGTGGGCTCGTCCATCAGCAGAAGGTTGGAGGGCTGCGTAAGCATCTTGGCCAGCGCCAGGCGGGCTTTCTCTCCGCCAGAAAGAACCGAAACCTCTTTAAACGCGTCGTCCCCGCTGAATAGAAACCCCCCGAGAATGGCCCTCAACCTGGCGTCTTCCGTGTCGGACGGGGCAACGCTCCGTAATTCGGCCAGTGCGGTTTTGTTAGCCTCAAGGATCTCAAGTTGATGTTGTGAATAATACGCGCCGACAACCCCGTGGCCCAGCCGCCGTTCCCCCTTCTCGAACGGAAGGACACCTGCCAGGATTTTCAGCAGGGTCGTTTTACCGGCACCGTTGGGCCCCACGATCGCTACTTTTTCTCCCCGCCCAAGGCGAAGGTTCAGGCCCCGATAAATCATATTCGTGCCATATGATTTTGAAATATTAACAAGCGTCAGAACGTCCATATCCGAATGCGGCGGGTCGGGGAAATGGAATTTTATCTTTTTTGCCAGCCTGGGGACTTCGATGCGTTCCAGCTTTTCGAGTTTTTTGATGCGGCTCTGTACCTGGGTGGCCTTGGTGTTTTTTGAGCGGAACCGGTTGATGAAACGCTCTTCCTGTTCGATCTTTACGCTCTGCCTTTTTGCCGTCGATTCGAGTACTTCGAGTTCCTGCTGCCTCGTTTCGATGTACTTATCGTAATTTCCGTGGTAGAGCACTAGTTTGCCGAACTGTATGGCGAGCACTTTGGAAATTACACGGTTGAGAAATGCCCTGTCATGGGAAGTAAGCAATACGGCGCCCTGATAATTCTTGAGATACTCTTCGAACCACAACTGCGTTTCCAGGTCAAGATTGTTTGTGGGTTCGTCGAGCAGGAGCAAGTCGGGATTCTGCAACAGGATCTTGGCGAGTTCGGCCCTCATCCTCCAGCCTCCGCTGAAATCCGAAAGAGGTCGATCATAGTCCGTTTCCCTGAAACCCAGACCGCACAATATGACCCTTGCTTCCTGTTCCACATCATAACCGCCGGCAGCTTCAAAACGGTGCTGTAACTCTCCGAGTTCCGCAAGAAGGATGTTCTGCGTTTCGCCGTCGAAGGTGATCGCCAGTTCTTCCTGGATAACTTCGATGCGGTGCCCCAGCTGGTTTATAGGGCCGGCAGCAGACGTGATTTCATGGAGCAACCCCTTGTGGGAGCCGGTCCCGCTTTCCTGGCTAAGATAGCCGACAGTCAGCCCTTTGCGGCGGGTGATCGTGCCGCTGTCTGGAACGATGACACCGGCTATTATCTCAAGCAGGGTGCTTTTGCCGCTGCCGTTTGCGCCTAACAACGCCAGGCGATCACGTGCCCCTATGTTGAAAGTGACCTGGCTGAAAAGAAGGCGCTGGCCGTAGGACTTGGAGAGATTGTTAAGACTGAGCATTTGCAAAGGTATTATAGCTGGCGGAGATACCGGCAGGCAAAGATGTTAGTAAATATGCCGCAGAAGACGGCGTCCTCTTGCCCCATGACATGCGGATGATGCTTTTCTGATGGCTTTTAACCGGGTTGAGGCGGTTCTTCGGGGAATGGAACTCCCTGGAACGAATCGCGAGTTCCGACGTCGAGGACCACATATTTACCGGCATCATTGGTCTGATAAACGCCCGGGGCGGTTATGGATTTCAAAATACCGATAAGTTTCTGCATCTGGAGGGTGATATCCTCTTTTTCCTGTTTGTAGGAACTCGAAAAAAGGAAAATCCCGTTTACGCTCTTCGATTTAGCGCAGAGGTCCAGCAAATTTTGGTATTCAACGTTGGTTTTAAACCCGACGATGAATTTCAATATCCCG
>CAZMDI010000213.1:0-3142 GCA_964564995.1 uncultured Dehalococcoidales bacterium | reverse complement strand
CGACCAGCACGGCTCGAGGCTGCCAAGTTCATTTTCTATACTCGACTTTATCTCTTCAATGGAGACCATCTTGTGGCCGTTGTCGTTTCCAACGAGCGGCATCTCTTCGATATACCGCACATTCCAGCCGTCCGTGACGCTCTTCCGCGCGAAATCCACGACTTCGTCGTCATTCACCCCGCGTAGAACGACTGTATTAATCTTCACAGGATCAAGACCGGCCTTTCGGGCGGCTTCTATGCCTTCAAAAACATCTTCTATACGACCCGCACCGCACATCGCCTTGAAACGATCGGGTTTAAATGTATCCAGACTGATGTTGACCCTGCTGACCCCCGCATCTTTCAGGTCTTGCGCCATTTCAGCGAGGCGGGTGGCGTTGGTTGTCATCGAGATGTCTTGAATACCTGGGACTGCCGCTATCATCCTGACGAGGGCGGATACATGGGGACGCACAGTGGGCTCACCGCCGGTGAGACGGATATCCTTAACACCGAGACGAGCCGCTGCTTTTACGACACGAGTGATCTCTTCATAGCGCAGGATGTCGTCATGAGGAAGGTGCTGCATAGTGCTGGCGTTGCAGTAAATACAGCGAAGATTGCAGCGGTCCGTAACCGAAATGCGCAGGTAATCTATATGTCGATGATAGCTGTCAAGCAGGCTCTGGGTCATAATGGCGTACATTGTAGCATAAAAATCTCTAAGGCGCTATACCTCGCGTAATATGCCTTATTGCTTTCAATCAAGAAACGCAAGTTGTGGTAAAGCCAGGAACGAAGTCGGCTTGTTGGACGTCCTTGTGGTGATAACATTAAAACAAATAGCTTGCAGGACAAATGATTTCCACAAATCATCCATGGAATCTGTTCCGACCAGGCGGACGCCGGATTGACAAGACATCGCTAGCGGGGGGTGGATAACCCAACACGACTTAAAGCAAACTCGGTATATCCCTGCCAGCTTCTTCAGTAAGCATAACCCTGTCTGACTTGGCCTGCTGCTGGGCAACCCGGTCTAGTGACAAAGTTTTTGCCTTCTCTCGGAACCATCTCATTCTTTCGGTTTCTCCGAAGTTAGAAAGAATCACAGTGAATTCCGCCTCTCCCCGGTCCTTCGGATAGTTACCGCCCCTGATCTGAGCATTCGGAGCCGCATTTTTCAGATAACATTCCAATCCTTCCGTGAGATTGGCATTCAGCACTTTGCCAGGGCCCGCAACCAGAAAAAGGGCTTTGTAAGCGCCGGAGGGACTGAGGTTAAAGGACATCTGTGTAAAAGCCTGATCCATGGCAAATATGCCCTGGTCAGCCTGAAACTCATTGCGCAGAGTATTACGTTTATCCCCTTTCATCGGCGATATCAGCGGTATAACGGGTTCCCCTTTACCGAGCGATGACCATCCATCAAGGGTAGCGATAACGTCCTCTGTACTCAGACTTTTTATCCCACTTTTCGGTTTCTTTTCTTCTCCTGCGCAAAGAAGATCCATGAACGGGGCTACTAACCGTTGGTTAATTTGGATGATGTTGTCCCTCAAGGACGAGTCCCTCTCAACGAAGCGTTGGTTGTCAGCCAGAATCACCGCGTCAGCAGCAGCATTAGTTGATTTGAGACATTCAGCCGTGTTTACCATAGTGCTTTGCTCGTTTTCTTCATGCTCGAAAGGGAGCACAAGAAGCACATAAACCGGTTTGCTCGTAAATTTTTCTTTAAGCGCGCGCAATAAAACAGGGATGCCACCTGACCCCGTCCCCCCAGATGTCGCCGCAATTGCAAGAATTGCATCAGCGCTCGCCAGTTTATTCCCGTGATCCAGAGCATCCAGGATCTTTCCCGACTCTCGTCGTAAAATTTCCGCGCCCAGTTCACGCACTCCGGCGGTACCGTGACCGCGGACTGCAGTCGAACCGATAAGTAGCCGATGATTGGCATCGTTTTTGATGCTGGTTATACCGGCCAGATCGGCGGAATCAGTATTGACGGCTAACGCTTCAACGATAATGTCTAAACCGCGCAACCCGCGCGAACGCATCTGCATACGCGCGAATTCGTCGGCTATCCTGCCGCCGCATTGCCCGAGTCCGATAACTGCCAGCTTCATTATTCGTTCCGTTTTTGCATAATTCTTTTCAGTCTAACGAACGTTGCAAGGGGTGTCAACAACCTGATAAACTTTTCATTCGGAGAAATTTGCACTGAATATTAACGAAACAGCTTTGTTTTATCACCATTTTTTGATCATACCAGGGTTACAGTGGCTTAATAGTTTACAAGCAAGAAGTGCTGGTATATCATCATCAAAACTATATGGGAGGACTCTTATGGCTGGAGAAAAATGCCCGACGTGTGCCGGTAAAGGTTACATCACCTGTGTATATTGCAAGGGAACGGGAGATACGGTAGACAGCAAAGGATTCCTGAAGACCTGCCCCAAGTGCCAGGGTCCCGCCGGAAGCCGCTATGGTAAAGGAAAAGTGAAATGCCCGGCATACTGCAGGGATGGTGTGACAGCCCCCCATAAATAATCCTCTTCAAAGTACGCCAGGAGTTACATCGTCTTTCGGTGATCAGGTGATCAGGAGTATTCGAATCGAAGTTTCATTCTTCCGGATCCTGCCTGATCCCCTCGTCTTACCACATGAATCAAAAATCCCGGATATTCGTATTTGATTTAATCTTTCAGTTACGTTATACTCCTTTTTTCGCTTCACAACCAGCCGAAGGAGCAACCATTTGTTACAGGGTTACGGCTATGTTGCACTCTTTCTACTGGTGAGCTTGGCTTTCGCCGGGGTCATGGTGACCCTGCCTGTGCTCCTTCGCAAACTGAAAGTAATCCCCCACAAACCTTCCGTCGTCAAATCCAGCACGGTAGAGTGCGGGCTTGAAACCACAGGGCGCAGCTGGGTGCAATTCAATCCCCATTATTACTTTTTTGCACTTATCGCAGTAGCCCTTGATGTCATGCTTGTCTTTCTGCTTCCGTGGACCCTGGTGCTTGCGGAACTCGGCGTATTCGCTCTCGTTGCGGCAACCGTTTTCGTGGCAATCCTAACACTCGGCTATATTTACGCATGGCGCAAAGGGGTACTGCAATGGAAATAGAACGTAACCCCCTTCGTCTGACCGCCGGGATAGA
>CAZMDI010000212.1:0-3146 GCA_964564995.1 uncultured Dehalococcoidales bacterium | reverse complement strand
CAGTTTGCTTCATGTCGGCGACGCTCATATTATCCAGCAAGAGCATGTCTGCCCCCGCCCCCGCCGCTTCGATGGCTTCGGCCATGTTATTGACCTCGACCTCGATTTTCAGGCCGGACTTGTTCTGTGTTTTTGCCATGGTGACTATCTCCCCAAGGCTCGTCCCGAATCCCCGCAAAACGGCCACATGGTTGTCCTTTATGAGGATGCCGTCAGAGAGGTTCATGCGGTGATTTTTACCACCCCCCGCAACGACCGCCCGCTTTTCTAGAAGTCTCTGGCCGGCGCTGGTCTTGCGCGTATCCACGATGCTGACCGGCAGGCCTGAAACCTTTTTGACATAAACCGAAGTGGCTGTAGCTACGCCGCTCAGGTGGCAGATGAAGTTCATTGCGGTGCGTTCAGCCCTCAGGATGCTTCGCGCGGAGCCGTTGACCACCGCGGCTATGTCGCCGGGTACGAGATGTGCTCCGTCCTGCATGCGGATTTCGATTTTGAGTCTTTTATCCACTATTAGAAAGGCTGCTTTGAACACGTCGATCCCTGCGAGTATTCCCGTAGCTTTGGAGAGCAGTGTGGCCGTGCCATTCAGTTTTTCCGTGATGATCAGTTTACTGGTAATATCTTCGTCGGACCTGTCTTCGGCCAGCGCCAGGTTTATGATTTCCCGGGTTTCGATATCGATTTTTTCGTTAGTGTTTATCATCGTCTTTCGTCAGTATCATATGCTTGAGCCATTCGTCGCTTCGCTCGGGGTAGTCCGTGCGGTAATGCGCACCGCGGCTTTCGAGTCGCATAAGGGCCGATTCCGTCATCAATCGTCCGGTGATGACGAGGTTCAGCAGTTCCCACGAAGGACGGTCTTGAGGTTCGGCCAGGCATTCCTGCCATCCGGCGAGTAGGGACCTCGCTCTGGCCAACCCGGCGCCGCTCCTTACGATACCTGCGTTCTCCCACAGCAGCTGTTGCAGGGCTGCGCGCCCGGGCGGAGGAGCTCCGGCTTGGACTGGCTCGCGTTTGACGCTCGAGCGGACGTTTTTGTCAGGTCCGCTCTTTTCGCCCTTGCCGCCTTGTACGCTGCGCTCAACGATGCGTTTCCCGAACACCAGCACTTCGAGAAGTGAGTTTGAGGCCAGCCGGTTGGCTCCGTGTACCCCGGTGCATGCCGCTTCGCCGGCGGCGTAAAGCCCTTTCAGACTCGTTTCTCCCCAGGTGTTTACTCGGATGCCGCCGATCATGTAGTGTGCCGCAGGGGCCACTGGAATCATGTCTTTGGCCATGTCCAAGCCGTGTTTCAAGCAGTAATGGTATATCTGCGGGAAACGCGCTGCCGTGAATTTTGCCGGCTGGTGAGTAACATCGATAAACACATGATCAGCGCCCGTTTTCCCCATCTCGCTGACGATAGCCCTCGCGACGATATCGCGCGGAGCGAGTTCTGCTTGGGGTGTATAGCTCTTCATGAAGGCTGCCCCCTTGATATTACGCAGTATTCCGCCTTCGCCGCGTACGGCCTCTGAAATGAGGAACGGTTCAATACCCGGGAGGTGAAGTGCGGTGGGATGAAACTGGAAGAATTCCATGTCCATGATTTCTGCGCCGGCCCTGAAAGCCAAGGCAACCCCGTCACCCGTCGCCACTTCAGGGTTGGTCGTGAATTTGAAGAGCTGTCCAGCTCCTCCGGTAGCTAAAATAAGGTTATGGCAATCGAAACTCTGTGTGCCTCCGGTGAGAGCATCGAAAGTTTCAAGTCCGTTGACGGCCCCTTTTTCCAAAATGATCCTTGTCGCAAGGCAGTGTTCAAGGACAGGTATCTGGGCATTTCTGATCTGGGCACTGAGGGTGGTTTCTATCTGCGCTCCGGTGGCGTCTCCCCCTGCATGCAGGATGCGGGGCATACTGTGTGCGGCTTCGCGTGTAAGTGCGATCTCGCCGTTCAGCGTATCGAAAGGGACCCCGAATTTAACCAGATCGGCGATGCGGTCTGGGGCTTCGTCGGTGAGGATTCGGACGGCTTCTTCGTTGCAGAGCCCCGCCCCTGCGGAAATAGTGTCCTTGAAGTGGAGCTCAGGGGAGTCCTGGATGCCGATCGCGGCTGCGATGCCCCCCTGGGCATGGCGAGTATTGCAGTCTTCGATACTGCCCTTGGTTACTAGCAGGATGGAACCGTGCTCTTTGGCGAGAAGCGCGCAGTAAAGCCCTGCGATGCCGCTGCCGACTATGATATAGTCATACTTTTTAATATTGGTTCCTCGTTAATCGGTGGGTTATTTAGCGGGTTCGTTTTGCTTTTGGGCTACGGCCATTCTAGCGATGCGAATCATCGTGCCGGATTCGACGCGAATCACTATTGTTTCTTCATCCATTGTCGCAACTTCACCGTAGATGCCAGCCCATGTGATGATCTTGTCTCCGGGTTTCAGGTCGGATGCCATTTTTGCCTGGTTCTGCTGGCGTTTCTGCTGCGGACGGATAAGCAAGAAATAGAAAATTACAACCATAAGGGCCAGGAATCCCCAAGTCAATGCGGTAGTGCTGTTCATAACGCCTCCTGCAATCCCGATTTGCCGGGATAATAATTAATAAAATGCCACGGGTCGGTATATCTGGGAAACATCAGTGTATCACTTCGTGCCCGCTGTTGCCATATTATTTATAGATTCATTAGCCTCGATCTTTGGAAAAGGGGGATTGAGGGAGCTTTTCTAAATCGCAGTCTTCCCCTGCATCGACCATGCACTGGTCTTTTCTATCACCACCGGTACTTCTTTGCCAGACAGGTCACTGCCACCGTCGAAAAATACCAGTTTGTTTGCACAGGTGCGCCCTTGCCACCGCCCCTTGTCGTGTGTTTCCGCCAGCACGCTGACAGTCAGCGCGAGCATTTTCGAGTTTATCACGGTAGAGATGTTTTCCTGGAGCGCTTCGATTGCCGCAAGCCTGGTTTTTTTAACTTCGGCAGGAACGGCGTCGGGGTATTTGCTCGCCGCGAATGTCCCGGGGCGGGTTGAGTAAGCCGCAGAATGCACGGCGTCGAATTTCAGTTCGGCCAGCAGGTCGTATGTGTTCTGGAATTGTTCATCGGTCTCGCCTGGAAAACCGACGATAACATCGGTGGTGATGGCTATATCCGGCATAGCCGCCCT
>CAZMDI010000211.1:0-3171 GCA_964564995.1 uncultured Dehalococcoidales bacterium | reverse complement strand
GGGAAGTCTCATTTCGTGCCTCCTATCCCCTGGACGAGGTTGTAGCTCAGCAGGGTGGCCGTGATGCCGAGCAGCACCTGCGCCGCGACGTTCAGGACGGCAGCGACCGTCCTTCCCCCGCTGAAAAGCGAAACCGTATCGTAGCTGAAGCTGGAGAACGTCGTGAACCCGCCCAGCACGCCCACCAAGAGGAACGCCCGGGAGTTCGGGGAGAGTATGCCACGGCTTTCAGCCAGCCCCGCCAGTAAACCGATAACGAGGCACCCCGTGATATTGACCGTCATCGTCCCGTACGGGAACCACGAATCCTGGGCGATCCGCTGCACCCAACCGCTCAGCAGGTAGCGGGCCACGGAACCCAGGAACCCGCCAGTTCCAACCAGTAAAGCGAGGGTCACTTCTATCTCCTGTCTTTGAAAGCGGTCAAAAAATATCTGCTGATGCGGGCTTTATCCCGGGATTTATCAAATATTTTAAGTTGTGCGTCGTTTTTTCGAAAGAACGGGCCTAACCTTTCAATTAAAATATAACACAATTGCGCATCCCCTCAGTGTCATCCTGTTGGAAAATTTCCCAGCTTTGTTAGCTGCCCCATCCGTTGTAGGCGGACATTTCTCCCAGCGTCCGCCGTTCTTGCGGCCGTTTGACCTCTGCTGTATCGGGATATCCCAAAGCTATTATCGCGGCAACTTTCTTGTTGCCCGGGATACCCAATGTTCGCTTGACTGCTTTTTCATCCAATCCTCCCATCCAGCAGGTCCCGAGCCCCAGTTCCTCAGCCTGAAGGACGAGGTGTTCCGTGGCGATGCCGATATCCAGCAGTGACCTGAGGGTATCCCGTACCGCGCCCATAACAGTGGAAAGCAATCCGTGCCTGTCGATAACAACCACTACGAACGCAGGCGCTTTTGCCGCCCAATGGTTGAACGAGAATAACCCGCGGAAAGCTGCCTTAACGAGTCTGTCCATGGTATCTTTGTCATCTACCACGACGAATTTCCACGGCTGCATATTGATTGCCGAGGGGGCCAAACGAGCGGCTTCCAGACATTGGTTTATCTTCTCGCGTTCCACCGGTTTATCGAGATACAGCCTGGTGCTGCGTCTATGCTGTATAAGGTCCATGATGGGCATAAGTTAACCTCCGCAGGGATATAATAAAAGCAATTTTATCATGCCCGGGCTGCTGGGTTGAAATCCCGTTGTTCCGGGCGGGCCAAAAGTAAAAATCGGATATTTTCCGTATATATATATAAAGGGCCGGCGGCATTATACCGCCGGCCCTTTATTCTGGGTATATCGGTTTTACTGGGTCGCAGATTTTTTGCGGCGCTGATGTACCAGGCTATAAATAGCCGGGATAACGAACAGCGTCAAGAAGGTGGAGGTGACCATGCCGCCGATGACGACGATAGCCAGCTCGGCGCTGAGCAACGTACCCGAACTGACCAACACCGCCATTGGAACCATGGCAAGGATAGTCGTCAAGGCTGTCATGATGATGGGGCGCAGTCTGGTCTTGCCGCCTTCGACCAGCGCGTCCTGCACACTCTGGCCGCTCTTGCGCAGGTGTTCCACCATGGAAACCAGCACGATGGCGTTGGTAAGCACGATGCCCACCAGCATCAGCATGCCCATCATGGCCGATATGCCCAGCGTGCTGCCGGTGATGAGCAGCGCCAGGATCGAGCCGATGAAGGCGAAAGGTATGCTCGCCATGATGATTAGCGGGTTGACCAGCGAGCGCATCATGGCGATGACGATGGCGAAGACCAGCACGATTGCCACCAAAATGGCGATGATCATGCGAGTAAAGGTGTCGCCCATCATCTCGGCGATGCCGGCGGTCTTTATCTCAACGCCGGGGTGTGCCGGCAGGGCGTTTACTACGGCCTGTATGGCGGTGTTGACAGCGCCCACGTTTTTATCGGTGATCGTTCCGCTGACGGTGGCCGACAGCACGGTATCGGTGTGGCTGATATGTGAGGGCGTGTCCAGCAGGGTGACATTCGCCACATTGCTGAGGTTGACCGACAAGGGGTAGCCGATCTTGAGGCTGTTTGCCTGTTCCACGCTCGTGATGTTTGAGGTCACATTCTTGATATATATCGAATAGTCCGCGCCGTCAACTGTCACTGTTTTGCCGGGCAGGGTGCCGCCGTAAAGCAGCAACATGAATTCCTGCTGCAGGCCGGCCATCTGGGCCGGGGGCAGGCCGGAGGCAGCCAGTTTGGACTGGTCCAGGGTGATGCTGAGCTGGGGGATGACCGTTGTGAGGTCGCTCTTTAAACCGGTGACTCCGGCAACGCCCTTGAGCTTCTCCATCAGCTGTGAAGTGACGGCGGCGATGTCCGCCTGGTTCGCTCCCTGTATGGAGAGGCTGAGTGCGGACGAGGTCATGCCCCCTCCTCCACTGCCGGAATTCGAGGTGACCTCGATGGCCGCCTTTTCTCTGAGGGCCTGACAGGAAGTATTGATATTCGCGGTTTCCTGTTCGATACCGGCGCCGGATTTAAGGTAAACGGTGATGGAGGCTGTATTCGAGCCCCCGCCATTGGCCGCGCTCATGATGCTGGTCAGTGAGCTGGATGATGTACCGATGCTGGAAGCGTAAGTCCGCACGCCCGGCTCTTTGCCCAGGAGCGTTTCTATCCGGCTCACAACCGCGCCTGTCTCATTGATGTCGGCGGTAGGCGGCAGCGAGACGGCGATGCTGATGGTCTCTTCTCCGAATGATCCGGACATGAACGACGTGCCGGTCTGTCCGAGGAGGCCGAAGCTGCCGATCAGCAGCACCACCGCGGTAATGATAACGGTTATACGGTGCCCCAGTGTCCATTTGAGGGATTTCATATAGGCTTTCTGGTACCAGTTGTCGCGTACCGTGGCCACCGCTTTGGCCTTTGAGCTTACCAGCCATTTGGACATGGCAGGGATAAGCGTGAGGGCTACCAGCAGCGAGGCGAGCATGGCGAAGGTCACCGTCAGGCCGAATGGCAGGAACATCTCGCCGACGATGCCGCCGATGAACATGAGAGGCACGAAGATGGCGATGGTGGCCAGTGTTGCAGAGGTTATGGGGGTGGCCACTTCTTTGGCTCCTCCGATGGAGGCTTCTTTGCGACCTTCCCCAGCCCGCATCCTGCGGTAAACAACCTCGATGATGACGAT
>CAZMDI010000210.1:0-3193 GCA_964564995.1 uncultured Dehalococcoidales bacterium | reverse complement strand
TGCATAAATCACCGCGAAACTCCCGTGTTCGGCGACACGTCCGGAAATCCGGCGCAGAACGTTTTTTACGGATTCGTCATTCCCCATGTCACGCTCCTTGGAGGTTTGCTTCCTTTTCCGCCGGCAGAACCGTTTATATGGAATCCACCCGCCAGCACCTTACAGTTATCGAGGCTACCCGATGAGCGGAACAACCGCAAGATGTTTGCAGGATGGGCGGACGGGTGCCAACCCGGCTCATAGGACGATAAAATGGTGTGATCAAAAAACCCGCTTATTTCCCGGTACTCCCGAATCCGCCGGTGCCACGCGTGGTGGATGAAAGCTCTTCGACCAGTTCGTAATGGATCGGCGAACTGTCTGTCGCTACCAACTGGAAAAGCCGCTGCCCTTTTTCGGCGGTGAAGGACTCGCTCTTGATATGGTCACACATCGCCATGATTTCGCCGCGGTAACCGCCGTCTATCAGACCAATGGAGTTGGACATTCGCAGCGGTGTCTTGGAAATACTCGACCGGGGGAAAAGATAATAGGCCCGCCCGTCTTCCGGCCCGCAGGAAATACCCAGCTTGATCGGTTTGGTTTCGCCGGGTTCAAAAGTGATGTCCTCCAGCACATACAAATCCAGACCGGCATCGCCATCATGGAAGTGGCCGTGATTCCGGTAGAACTCACGGGCGGTTTCATTGTGCGGTTTGATATACAGTTTCATCGTTTCCCTTTCTGCCGATTACGTATTGGACAGTGGATTAATATCCGGTTTATCTTTCGAATCCAGTCAAAACAAAAAAGGAACCTTACAAATGTTGAATTTGGCCGTTTTAGGATCAGGATCAGGCTCGAACTATCAGGCCATTGCCGAAGCAATCAATGCCGGGCTCCTCAACGCCCGCATCGCATGTGTCATCTCCGACGTCAAAGAGGCCTACATCCTCGAACGCGCCCGCCGGCTTGGCCATCCCGCCTTTTACATCGACTGCGCTCCGTTCAAAACCAAACTCGACGGCGAGGCGGAGCAGCGCACCATTGAAATCATCAAACAGCACAGCGGGAATCTGATTGTTCTCGCCGGCTTTATGCGGATTATAAAACCGGGATTGCTCAACGCCTTTGCCGGGCACATCGTCAATATCCATCCGTCGCTGCTTCCCGCATTTCCCGGTCTCGAAGCAGGACGCCAGGCGCTCGAAGCAGGCGTTAAAGAAACCGGCTGTACGGTTCATTTCGTCGACGGAGGCATCGATACCGGCCCGATCATCTGTCAGCGCTCAGTACCGGTGCTTCCCGGAGACACCGTTGAAACCTTAATGAACCGCATTCATGCGCAGGAACACATCGCTTATTCCGAAGCCCTGCGAAACATCGCCATAGACTTTGCCGGTTAAAAAAATACGGACGCCTCGATCGAGGCGTCCGTTTGTTTCATCATGCAATCCCTGCTAGATATCCGTTCCGCTGGGATTATTTATTCTTTTTTTCAAGCCGTTTTTGTTCCGCATTCTGCAATTTCTGAACTGCTGCCTGCGCCCGTTCGCCCTCATTTTGATTGAGTATCTTCAATTCCTCGGCCTTGATTTTACGATTTGCCTGAGCACTGGCCTCATAGCGCATAGCCAGAGTGGAGTCTTGCGGCAGTCCGGTTTCCATATTTATGTTTTCCAGATTGGCCAGACCGACCGTAACGAAGATGATGGTTTCGGCCTGATTTTTTTCCTTGGAACTCCAGGAGAAGAATCGTCCGATCAACGGGAGGCTTCCAAGAATTGGAACTTTTCGTTCGGTATCATTTGCCGTCGCCTCAGTCAGCCCGCCGATAGCCGCTGTCTGCCCGCTAGCCAGCGAAAAAACGGTTTTAATCGTTTTTTCAGTCGTTACCGGGAAGGTATTCACGGTGCCGCCGTTGCCAACCGTTTTGTCTCTCACCCAACGTGACAAGGAAGGATTAATAGCCACCGTGATATTACTGGAGGTATTAATCGTAGGCGTCACGTCCAGCTTGATCCCGTATTCAAAAAAAGGTCTTTCGGGATCAAGGTTATAGGTGGTTACAGCGTCTGCCTGTTGCGCCTGAGTGGTTGACTGCTTGATATTCGGCTCTTTCTGTCCAACATAGATTTGGGCTTTTTCCTCATTAGACACCATAACTTTCGGATTAGAGACCACTCTGACGCCGGTGATTTCTTTCAAGGCCGCCAGCACCAACTTGAAGTCGTCTGCCGACAGGGTCGCGCCAAGGGCTGTGGCAACCGTCGGTTTATTTATTTTTGATACAGAATCATAAGTCGTAGTATTTTTGTTTTCGACATATGTAACCGCTCCAGGCGTCTGTATGAAAGTACCGGGATTATTCGGGTCTGCGGTAAAAGTCGGTGCCGCTTGATTCTTGTCGTAGGTTGTCGTACCAGGATTAGCAAGCCAGGTTGGATCCGCCCTGTCCTCATACTGGTTCCCGTGCATATCATACATTTTCTGTTGGTTATACGAACCCGCGATATTTTTAACGCCCACGTTGTATCCGCTCAGCATCTGCCAATCGATGCCCAGTTTTTCAGAAGCACCGTCGGCGAGTTCCATAATCTTGGCTTCGATGACGACCTGCTGACGAGGCAGGTCAACCGCTGTGATCATAGCCTGTATATCCAGCAGATTCTGGGGCGTACTTTGAACTACAATCGTATTGCGGGCAGGAAAGACAGATATTTTACCAGCTGCCGGACCCGTCATCGGAACCATCGTTTTGATCATTTCGTTGACGTTCGAAACCGATGCATAGTCCAGTTTAAATATTTTAACTTCCAGCGTCTGCGGCGCATCAACCGGTTTTTTCCGGACGCTGTAAACTTCAGAGCCGGGTGTTTTTTCATAAAGTTCAAGATTATTGGCATCGAGAATGGACTGCAGAGCGGGCTTCCATTCCACATTTTTCAGGTTTACATCCACTTTGACGGCGCCGGTCGCACCGTCAAGGGTAGGAACAATAATGTTTGCGTCGGAAAGCGTCGCAAAAAGACGGATAACACTATTGAGTTCGACATCTTTGAGACTGAGCGAGATCAGCCCGCCCTTGATGACACCCTGAGCCGAATCCGCAGCAACCGCAACATTTTGCACATCACTTTCAACCGCAACAGCAGGTTTTGCTACCGACTCAACGATGGCAGGAGCCGGTTCCGTTGCGACCGGCACTGAGACG
>CAZMDI010000209.1:0-3208 GCA_964564995.1 uncultured Dehalococcoidales bacterium | reverse complement strand
CTTCCTGACCATGTGGGAAACACACTATATTCATCGCGCATTTATCTACCCGCTGACTCTAAAAGGAAATGGGAAAAGGATGCCGGTTTTCGTTGTTTTTCTGGGATTGTTTTTCAACAGCGTTAATTCTTACCTGAACGGACGGTATCTTTTCAGCCTTTCACCGGTGTACGAAATCTCGTGGCTACGTGATCCACGCTTTATCATTGGAACCGCATTATTCATCGCAGGGTTCATGGTCAATCGCCATTCAGACCACGTGCTGAGAGCATTACGCGAGGTATCTGAAGAAGGGTATAAGATTCCATACGGGGGTTTTTATCGATGGGTTTCCAGCCCGAATTACCTTGGAGAACTTGCGATCTGGTTTGGTTTCGCGATTGCAACATGGTCACTTCCGGGGTTGACTTTCGCAATATGGACTGCTGCGAACCTCGTGCCCAGGGCAAGGGCGAACCACGTTTGGTATAAAGCTGAATTTGCGAATTACCCAGAAGAACGCCGTATCCTCATACCTCGTTTCTGGTAAGTTCCCCATGTAAAATAAAAGAGGGGCTCTCGCCCCTCTTTACTTATTACCTTTATTCTATCAACCGCCGGTTATGGAACCCCATACGTTACCGGATGGTAACCGTTCGCAACCAGCCGTTACTTTTTTGCGGCAGCTATTTCTGTTTTAGGATAGCGCCAGCCCCAGTCTTCTTTCACATAAATTACAGTCGCACACTTGGGGCAAACCAGCTTCATGGTCTCACCGCTCTTCTGTTCTTTAGGCATGACAAGCTTTTTGTCTACCGGGCAATACGTCTTCTTAATTACCATTTTCATAGAAAATACCTCCGTTGGATTCATATATAAAGAGTAATCCGCACCAAATAGATTACTCTTTCTCATGCGCGTTTATTGCGCCGAACGTCCCTGCCGTACCAGATCAGCAAAAGCTGCCGGTTCGCGGACAGCCATATCGGCGAGAACTTTGCGGTTCAGGTCAATATTTGCTTTCTTCATCGATTCGATAAACTGGCCGTAAGTCATACCATTGGCCTGGCTAGCCGCGTTGATGCGAGCGATCCAGAGCTTGCGCATATCGCCTTTCCTTTCGCGACGATGTGCGTATGCATAACTCAGCGAGTGTAGCAGCGACTCGTGAGCTCTCCGGTATAATGAATGTCTGGTTGCTCTCTGGCCCTTCATCAGGTCCAGGATCTTCTTATGCCTCTGGCGTGCGGTTACGCCCTTCTTAATTCTAGCCATGAAATTTCTCCTTAAGCACCGTAGGGTATAAGCCGCGAAATTCGCACACGGTCACGTGAGCTCAGCGGTATCATCTCGTCGAACAGGCCCTTGCTCCTGTCAGACTTATTGCGGCGAAGGTGGCTTTTCCCGCCCTTCATGCGCATAATTTTGCCCGATGCGGTAACATGAAACCGATTGCGGGCGCCTTTGTGCGTTTTAAGCTTTGGCATTTTCTAGCTCCCCTGTTTCTTCCTTGGATTCTTCTTTTGGTTTAGCAGGCTTTGCCGATGGCATCGGAGCGAGGATGGCGTGCAACCTGGCACCTTCCCTGATCGGCTCCCGTTCTACCGTCGACACATCCGATAAAGATTGTGCCATTTTATGTATTAATTTTATCCCGAGTTCGGGATGGGTGTTTTCTCTCCCTCGGAACATGATGGTAACTTTTACCTTATCACCATCTTCAAGAAGCTTGTGAGCAACTCTGGACTTGGCATCGAAATCATGCTCGCCAATTTTGGGTCTTAACCTGATCTCTCTGAGAAGAACAACTTTCTGACCCTTTCGAGCTTCGCGCTCTTTCTTGGTCTGCATGTACTTAAACTTCCCGTAGTCCATCAACCTGCAAACAGGGGGGATGGCAGTTGGGGCAACCTCAACCAGATCAAGTCCGGCTTTTTCGGCCACTTCACGCGCCTGATACAAGGGCATTACGCCCAGTTGCTCACCTTTATCACCAACAAGGCGCACTTCCCTGCCCCTTATCAACTGATTAATGCGTAATTCTTTAATGATACTGATCGATCCCTCCGCACATGTCTCGCCCTTTTACAAGGACACACAACTATCTATTATAACCCGAAATCTTTCGATTTGTCTACAATGACCTTGAGCAGAGTCAGCTTGAACCCTTCGAATGATATATTATTTTTCTGTTCGCCGTTCCTCAAGCGTACCGAAATGGTCCCTCCGGTCACCTCTTTATCTCCGACGATGATCATGTAGGGCACCCTGCCTAGCTGCGCTTCACGGATCTTGTAGCTCATGCGATCCGAGCGGGAATCAACTTTTACCCTGATTCCCATCTCTTTAAGCTCTCTCTCGAGCCCTACCGCATAAGCCGTATGGCTGTCGGTGACAGGGACAATCACGGCCTGGACCGGTGCTAGCCATACCGGGAAAGCACCTCCATAATGTTCTAGAAGGAAACCAATGAGGCGCTCATGAGTACTCAGCGGAGCGCGATGGATAATTAACGGGCGCTCTTTATTACCGTCTTCACTTGTAAACTCCAGTTCGAAACTTTCGGATTGTGCGAAATCTACCTGATTTGTGGCAAGAGTGAACTCTTTGCCGATAGCGCTCTTGACCTGCACATCGATCTTCGGTCCATAAAAAGCAGCTTCGTTTGCGCACTCGACGAATGGAATGTTGTTGCGCTGCATGGCTATGCGCACCATAGCTTCAGTTTTCAGCCAGAGTGCAGGGTTGTTAACATATTTTTTCCCCAGACCTTCGGCCGAATGTGTGCTCAATCGCATAACATATTCAGATATATCGAATATTTTGAAGTATTCCAGGTACAGGTTGATGACCCCCATGAATTCTTCTTCGAACTGCTTTTCGGAGCAATAGATATGCGAGTCATTCATCTGCATAGAGCGCACGCGCATCAAGCCAAACAGCTCTCCAGACTTCTCGTAGCGGTAACAGGTCCCGTATTCTGCTAGACGAAGGGGCAGATCACGGTAGCTTCGCGGTTTGCTGGCATATATCTTGTGGTGCATCGGGCAATTCATTGGCTTGATGTAATAGCGAACGCCTTCCAGTTCAATCGGGGGGAACATACTCTCAGCATAATAGGGAAGGTGTCCGCTTCGCTGAAATAGAGTTTCTTTCGTCACATGAGGTGTCTGGACACGCACATATCCACGGCGGAACTCGAGGTCTGTCGCCAGTTTTGCGATCTCTT
>CAZMDI010000208.1:0-3209 GCA_964564995.1 uncultured Dehalococcoidales bacterium | reverse complement strand
ATTGGTTTTTTACCACTTTCCATGAAATATTTTTTCCCCAAGGGAACTGGCAGTTTCCAATAGGAGACCACATGATCACCCTGTTCCCGGACGGATTTTGGTCAGACGTAACCCTTCTCGTGGGGCTGGTAGCTCTAGTTCTAGCCGTTATGGTCTGGGTTGCCGGGTTTATGTGGCTCAGGCATGTCAAAGCAAAGAATATTATTCCAGAACAACCCGGCGGGTGACTCTCGTAATCATTTATTGATTATTTGCCATGGCGGCAAAGATCAATCGCGCAGAAGGTCTGTGAATGTTACCAAAACCGGCGCGGTTGTCATCGTACCGGCGCCGGTTTTGGAATAATTTTAGAAACATAGAATCATTTTCCGCATGTTCGGTTCCACAAATAGGCGTATCTCTTTTGGGGCGACCAAAAAAGCCTTTGGAGATGTAAAAAGACCTTTTGAAGGGCATTGTCTTTCATATTTTGTATATATCACCTCCTTTTAGCTGGGATTCTCCCTATTTATAACGCAAAATTTCTCGGGAGGGTAGGCTTACAGGGCCGAATAGTTAAACCGTTTGGCTCACTATTTAGTACTCACCTGTGGGTTTCAAGCCGGATTTTCTTGCGGGTTTTAGGGAATGCAGGGCGTCGATATTGAAACCACAGTCAGAGATACCTTGTTCTGGTTCTTGAGAACCAGCCGATTCTGTCATTGGGGTATTGTTGTAAATCGTTTCAGGAGCATTTTTGGGAGAAAAGGAAACTCCATTCTGCAGAAAATTTGCCCCCTATCGTTCTGTAAGGGGCAATCACCAATACAACGGCGCCGAACGCTGTTTTCGAGTTTGGGCTGTGATTGAAGGAACTCTTACCCTGTGCCGCACGAACCACAGGAGGAGGAACTACACCCCCCGCAGGAACTTCCGCCGACAGGCGCGGTAAAACCGGTGTTATCTTTGGCCAGACAGGAAAAACGCGAAATTACCCTGTTGGATTGTTTCCCGCAAGTCGGGCAAATGGCCTCCTTCTCGGATTGGCTCATCGGGAGCAGCAGTTCGAATTTGGACTTACAACCACAGCACACATATTCGTAAATCGGCATATGATACCCCCTTATATTTTAGGGGGTTGTTCAAACTCAAGTCAAACGTAGCCTTGTTTATATCTTTGCGTTGACACTGTCTGCCTCCGCCAGTATAATTCTATTTGTCGCCGAAGTGGCGGAATGGCAGACGCGCTACGTTCAGGGCGTAGTACTCGTAAGGGTGTGAGAGTTCAAATCTCTCCTTCGGCACCATTCGGCGCTTGTAGCTCAGTTGGATTAGAGCGCAGCCCTGCGAAGGCTGAGGTCGTGGGTTCGAGCCCCACCAAGCGCACCATCCTCTTTTTGATTCACAACTGAACATCATATTTAAACGATGTTTTCTTTTGTAATTAGTCTCTCTTTGGTATTATCTAAATTGAAATGAATACCTATTATGTCTGAAAAATTGCTGGTTGCCTTGAGTGGAGGTGTGGACTCGGCGGTAGCGGCCGCAATCCTCAAGAAAGCTGGTTACGAACTTACAGCTGTTACGATGAAGATTTGCAACGATGACACACCGGGGGCCAAATCTTCCGGTCGCCATGGCTGTTATGGGCCTGGAGAGACTGAAGATTTGGAAGATGCAGGCCGTGTGGCTACTTATCTCCAGATACCGTTCCATATTATTGATCTTTGCAAGGCTTACGAAACCGAGGTCCTGTCGGAATTCATTTCAGGTTACAAACAGGGGAGAACACCCAATCCTTGCGTTTACTGCAATCAGCGTGTCAAGTTTGGGGCGATGGTAGATGCCGCGGAAAAAGCAGGAATGGAGTTCACCAGTTTGGCTACGGGCCACTACGCCCGAACTGATTTCGAAACTGCCAGCGAAAGGTATTTATTAAAAAAAGGGGTCGACCCAAAAAAAGACCAGTCGTATTTCCTTTCATTTCTCAGTCAACGGCAACTAGGCAGGGCTGTTTTCCCGCTGGGAGCTTTTACGAAGCCGCAAGTCCGCCAAATCGCTGTGGAAATGTGCTTGCCCGTAGCAAACAAACCCGAGAGTCAGGATTTCGTTTCAGGAGGTTATCAAAGCTTATTTTCTCCGGACGGGACACCTGGCCCTATTGTTGACGGGACTGGAAAAGTGTTGGGGACCCACCAGGGGATCTCCGGTTATACGATCGGCCAGCACCGGGGCTTAAACTTGCCTGGTCAGGAAAAACTTTATGTCATCAAAATAATCGCCGAAGCCAATATGCTAGTTGTCGGTGAAGAAGAATTCCTGTTCCGAAAAGAACTGGTCGCGTCGAGTTTAAATTGGATCGCCTTTGACAGGCTGAGTAAACCAATGCGTGTAGAAGCCCGGATACGCTCTGGAGCCAGTGCAGCGCCTGCCATTCTCGAGCCTAAAGGCGATGAAGCATGCGTTATTTTCGATCTGCCTCAGAGGGGCGTGACTCCGGGACAAACTGTCGTTTTTTACGACGGCGATAATGTGATAGGTGCCGGAATTATTAGTTAGCCGCACCAGCCAGCGAGTCTTGGGACGCCTTAATAAGCAAGATTCACATGTTTCAGGTAAGAGCCTGGGCCAGGTCCTCCAAAAGATCGTCGATGTTTTCCAGACCAACCGACAGGCGTACGAGGCTCTCGGTTATCCCTATCTTTTCGCGCTGCTCCCGGCTCATCGAAGCATGACTTTGCGTAACAGGGTGTCCTGCCAGAGAGGTCATCCCTCCGAGGGACTCAGCCATTGTGAATACCTTCGCTTTTCTGAGAAAATTGTTAACTGCCTCCAGACCACCTTTCATCTCAAATGAAACCATCCCCCCAAATCCCTTCATCTGTTTTGCAGCAAGTTCATGCCCGGGGTGGTCTGGCAGACCAGGATAATATACACGGTTGACAGCCGGGTGGGTTTTCAGAAAGAGGGCAATGGCTGTTGCATTTATCTCATGCTGTTTCATCCTGATAGGCAAGGTCTCGACACCTCTCAAAACCAGCCAGCTATCAAAAGGCCCTGCGATCGCACCCAGCGTATTGTGAAGGAAAGCTACTCGTTCGGTCAGGTCATCTCTATTCGTGACGATGACGCCTCCCACGACGTCGATATGCCCGATAAGGTGTTTCGTTGTAGATTGCATGACGATGTCTATTCCGAATTCCAGCGGTCGGAGGAAATAAGGCGACGAG
>CAZMDI010000207.1:0-3222 GCA_964564995.1 uncultured Dehalococcoidales bacterium | reverse complement strand
ATGAAGGGTTTTGAGAACAAAATCCAGAAGAATCGTTTCGGTTGAGATGGCTGAAGCAGCTTGCGAGGAAGTCGACGATGAGTCTGCGGCCTATGCCGCGGGGTATAAAAAAGCTTCTCGTTTGGCAACTGCCGACTACGAGGAGTTCCGCCGCAAAGTCGGGGAATATCTCAAGCGGCGGGGTTTCGGATATGACGTCATAGACCGCAGCTTGAAAAAACTGTGGGATGAAACAGCTCATAAAGAGTGAAGACTCTTTTTGAAATAATTGAAAAGGAAAAGTCGTCTGTCTTCCCTAAGCATCCCCCGGGGAGGATAGAGTGTATGGGGGTTTAATAAATATATGACACCTGTAGCAACATTCATCGGTATCCTTTCAGGGTTTGTGATAGGGGTGGTCTGCGGAGGTATCGCAGCCCTTCTGTCGCGTGGTTTTTATGCCAACAGGCAAATCCGTGCCGGCCAGAAAAGGGCCGCCCGCATCGTCGCGGAAGCCCGCAATGAAGCCAAGAGCGTCATTGCGGAAGCGCGTATCGAGATAGACAAAAGCCGGTCCGCCTCTGAGAACGAAGCTCGTGAACGCCGCGCTGAAGTGCAGCGGCAGGAAAATCGCCTCGTCCAGAAAGAAGCCCACCTCGACGCCAAGCTTGAGGAGTCCGACTCTCGCCAGAAGCAGATGGACTCTCGAGAGAAGGAGCTGGACAAAATCCGCGAGGGCCTGAGCGAGATCAAGGAGAAGCAACTCAAGGAATTGGAAGCAGTTTCGCGCCTGTCCACCGAAGAAGCCAAGCAAATACTGCTCGACCAGATGGAGAGCGAGATGGGGGCCGAATCGGCCAGGCGCCTCCGCGAATGGGAGCAGCAGCTGAAAGAATCGGCTGACGAGCGTTCGCGCAATATCCTATCCTCGGTTATCCAGCGAAACGCGTCCGAAGTTGTCGCAGAGACAACCTCGAGCACCGTTCCCCTGCCGAACGACGAGATGAAAGGCAGGCTGATCGGGCGTGAAGGGCGGAATATCAGGGCTCTTGAACAGGCTACGGGCGTCGATCTCATCATCGATGATACCCCTGGGGCTGTAACTCTATCGAGTTTTGACCCCGTGAGGCGAGAGATCGCACGGCAAGCCCTGAACAAGCTTATTCTTGATGGGCGTATCCATCCGACCCGGATCGAAGAGGTTGTAGCCAAAGCCCGCGAAGAAGTGGAAGCTGCCATGGTGGCCGCAGGCGAACAGGCAGCATTCCAGGTCGGCGTCCACGGGTTGCATCCTGAGCTGATAAAACTGCTAGGAAGGCTGAAATACCGCACCAGTTACGGTCAAAATGTACTCGGCCACAGCGTTGAGGTTGCCGGGGTATGCGGTATGATTGCGGCAGAACTCGGAGCTAACGTCACAATAGCCAAAAAGGCAGGTTTGCTGCATGACATCGGCAAGGCCGTCGATCGCGACGTCGAGGGCACACACGCCAGCATAGGGGCGGACCTTGTTAAACAATGGGACAAGAGCAAGGATGTGGTACGGGGAGTGGCTGAACACCACATGGATGTCACCGACGTAAGCATCTGGGGTTTTCTTGTGTCTGCCGGCGACGCGATATCCAGCGCGAGACCCGGCGCCCGGCGCGAAAGCCTGGACAACTATCTCAAACGGCTCAAGAGCCTCGAAGAGATTGCCGATGGTTTTAAGGGCGTTGAAAAATCCTACGCCATCCAGGCCGGACGCGAAGTTCGCATCCTGGTTAAGCCCGAAGAAGTCGATGATCTTTCTGCCATGAGACTTGCTCGTGACATCGTGAAGAAAATCGAGGAAAGCCTTACCTATCCCGGGCAGATCAAAGTAACTGTCATTCGCGAGATCAGGGCCACCGATTTCGCCAAGTAAATCTTTCGGAATATCACAAAGAGCCGCCGCGAACAAATTGCGGCGGCTCTTTGTTCGATTGTGCAGATGCCAGTTAGCCCCTTTTTTAATTTGCGCCGACTCTGAGGATTTCAAAATTTCCAAATTAAAAACATTGTATGAACTCCCGCCGCATGGCATAATAGGCTGTTAGAAAACCAAATTATATGAAAATACTATCAATAGGCGACATAATCGGAAAGCCCGGCCGCGATGCGGTCAAGTCTTTACTCCCGAATTTAAAGCGTGAACTGGGAATAAACCTGGTCGTCGCCAACGGAGAGAATCTGGCCGGCGGGATCGGCCTGACTTCTTCTACGGCCGACGAATTGCTTCTTGTTGGCGTCGATGTCATCACGTCAGGGAATCACATCTGGGCCCAGAAAGAGATCGTTCCTTTTCTTGACGGACGCATGCCGATTTTAAGGCCGTATAACTACCCTCCCGGCGTTCCCGGAAAGGGTTATCTCACGCTTGGAAATGTTGCTGTGGTGAATGTTATCGGGCGCACTTTTTTTGTGGCGAGTTATGACGATCCTTTCCGGGGCATGGACAAGGTGCTCGGTGAATTGTCTTCCGACATCCGGATCATTATCGTGGATTTTCACGCTGAGGCGACTTCGGAAAAAATGGCGCTCGGGCGTTACCTCGATGGCCGTGTATCTGCTGTTTTAGGCACACATACTCACGTTGGCACCATAGACGCGCAGGTGCTCCCCGGGGGCACGGCTTATGTCACCGATATCGGTATGACGGGCCCGTTCAATTCTATCATCGGCGACGATAACCAGATAGTTTTGCAACGTTTCATGACGCAGATCCCCCAGAGATTGACCGTTGCCACCGAACGTAGGATTGTTTTCAACGCCATAGTTGTTGAAGCGGACGAGACGACCGGACACGCTGTCCGGATCGAACGTATCCAGCGGATGATAGACCTATGACCGGCAAAATAGACCTGCACGTTCATACCCTGGCTTCCGACGGCAAATATTCGCCTGCAGACCTGGTCGCTCTGGCTTCCCGCAAAGGTCTGGGCCTTCTTGGTATTACCGACCACGACACTGTCTCGGGTCTTTCAGTGGCAATTGAAGCCGCAAAAGCCTTTCCAGATTTGAAGATCGTCCCGGGTGTCGAGATAAGCACCCATGCGCCCGGGAGCGAAGTGCACGTGCTCGGATATTTCATCGACACCGGTAACTCTGCACTTCTCGAGCAACTGGCCGACCTCGGCGACTCCCGGCAAGCCAGGGCGAAGGCGATGGTCGATAAATTGAGGGAACTCGGTCTGGATATAACTCTCGCGAGGGTCCAGGAAA
>CAZMDI010000206.1:0-3226 GCA_964564995.1 uncultured Dehalococcoidales bacterium | reverse complement strand
AGATTCAGTCCGTTTTGCAAGATATTCTCCTCGGCCTTTTAGTTCTTGTCGAGCAGGACTTCTACCCCCGCCAGGGTTTCTCCGCTCAGGAATTTGAGGGCCGCTCCGCCTCCGGTCGATACGAAAGTCATGCGGCCGTTGAGGTTCATGGCCGTGACGATCTCCGCTGTTGAGCCTCCGCCGATGATGGTGGTCGCATTGATGCTGGAGATGATCCTCGCCATCGCCCGTGTCCCCTCGGCAAATTGCGAGATTTCATAAATGCCCATCGGACCGTTCCAGAAAACTGTTTTACAGCGTTCGAGTGTTCGGGTGAAACGACTGATGGTCAAAGCCCCGATATCCATGATGCGCTTGTCGGCTGCTATGTTTTTGATAGAGACTGTTTCCCAATTGGCGTCGGAGCCGGTACCTGCCACGACCACATCCTCGGGAAGGTAAATTTTGACGCCGTGTTTCTCGGCTTTTTCGATAAGGTAAGAGGCGATCTCGATATTAGGATCCAAAAGTGACAAACCGACTTCATACCCTTTTGCCTTCAGGAATGTAGCCGCCATGCCGCCGCCGATGATGATGAAGTCCACCCTGGGGAGGATATTCTCGATCAGTGCGACTTTATCACTGACTTTTGCCCCGCCCAATAGAAGTCCGAATGGGCGTACCGGATCGAGCAAAACCTTGCCGAGGGAATTGATTTCCTTTTCAAGAAGAAGTCCCGCGACTGACGGCAGATATTTAACGACGCCAACGATCGAAGCATGGGAACGATGAGCTGTCCCGAATGCGTCATCCACATAGATTTCGCCGAGCTCGGCAAGCGAATGGGCGAAAGCGGGGTCATTTTTTTCTTCTTCGGGATGAAAACGCAAATTCTCCAGTACCAGAATATCACCGTTTTTCATCCGGTCGACCATATCTTTCACTTCCGGACCAATGCAATCCTGCGAGAAATCGACGGGCTGACGGAGAATGCGAGCCAGTCTTTCGGCGACCATCTTCAGGCTTAAACCCGGGACGACATGTCCTTTGGGCCTGCCCATGTGAGAGCAAAGTATGAGTTTGGCGTCATGGTCGAGGAGGTAATCGATCGTAGGGACGGCCGCTTTTATGCGGCTGTCATCGGTAATGTTCCCGCTTTTTTCATCCAGCGGAACGTTGAAATCCACACGTATCAGTACTCTTTTTCCCGAGACGTCTATATCGCGAATGGTTTTCTTATCCATCTTTTACAATCCTGACCATAAATCTTTGGGTTATCAAGGACGAAGGGTGGGCAGTTTACGGTGGGAAAGTTCCGGAAAAACCTCTAGTACCTGTTTAACTATACCAGACGAATCCAACCCGTATTTCGCACGGAGTATGGCCTGAGTTCCCTGTTCAATAAACCTATCGGGTATCCCGACGCAGTGGGAACGGAAGTCGTTTATGCCTGATTCTTCCAACAGTGTCACCACCGAACTCCCAAAACCGCCCACGAGCGTATTTTCCTCGATAGTAACGATCCTTTTGATGCGTAGGGCGACACCGGTTATCAATTCTTTATCTAGAGGTTTGGCAAAACGGGCGTTGACCACAGTCGCTTCAATGCCGATCTCTGCGAGCAGACAAGCCGCATCCATGGCTGATTGCACCCCGATCCCGATCGCAATCATAAACAGATCACTGCCTTCTCGAAGGATTTCCCCTTGTCCGATCGGCAAAGGAGTTAACTTCTCGTCCATAGACACACCGAGACCGGTTCCCCGCGGGTATCGCACGGCCATCGGGCGACCGGAATTGATTGCGGTGTGTAAAAGGTTCTGCAGTTCATTCTCGTCTTTAGGCGCAGCCAGGACCAGGTTGGGTATGAGTTGCAGATAAGAGAGGTCGAGAGTGCCCTGGTGGGTTTTGCCGTCATCCCCGACTATCCCACCACGGTCGACCGCAAAGGTGACCGGCAGATTCTGCAGGCAGACGTCGTGTATGATCTGGTCGAAGGACCTTTGAAGGAATGTTGAATAAATAGCCACCACGGGTTTTAAACCCTGGGTGGCCAACCCGGCGGCGAAAGTAACGGCATGCTGTTCGCATATGCCGACATCGAATACCCTCTTTGGGAATTCCTGCTGTATGGGACTAAGGCAGTTTCCTTCCGGCATCGCGGGGGTGATGACAACCACTTTCGAATCGGTTCGCATAGTGCGGAGGACGGTTTGCGCGAAAACCTCGCTGTAGCTGGGAGCGATTTTTATCCTGCTGCCCTGTGGCGCTACCCCATGGAAACAAACTGCGTCCTCTTCTGCGGGGCCGTAGCCCTTTCCTTTGGTAGTGATGATATGCACGAGCACGGATTTATGGCGATAGTCACGCGCTTGCAATAATGCAGATTCAAGTTCGGCGATGTTGTGGCCGTCTATCGGCCCCATGTACGCAAGCCCGAGATCTTCCCAGATCGTGTTTGGCATGATTAAACTCTTGAGCCCCTGTTTCAAGCGGCCCCCGACTCGAGTGGCCTGTTTTCCCAACGGTAAACACCCAAGTATGCGTTTGCCGCTCTCGTTGACTTCGTAATAGTGGCGGTCAAAACGCACTTTGCTCAGGAGTTTTGAAATAGCGCCGACAGTTGGCGAGATCGACATGCCGTTATCGTTCAAGATAACGATCAGCTTGGTGCCGGAAGAACCGGTGTTGTTCAGCGCTTCTAGCGCCATGCCGCCGCCGATGGAGCCGTCGCCGATCACTGCTATAACATTGAAATCCTGGCCATTCAGGTCGCGGGCAGTCGCCATGCCCAAGGCGGCCGAGATGGAAGTACTGGCATGGCCCGTACCGAAGGGGTCGTATATACTCTCATCACGCGAAGGAAAACCCGACAGCCCGCCGTATTGTCTCAACGTCCGAAAACGGTCTCGGCGGCCGGTAAGCAGTTTGTGAGCATAGGCTTGATGTCCCACATCCCAAATGATTTTGTCGACTGGAGCGTCAAATACACGGTGCAGGGCAATAGTAAGCTCAACCGCGCCAAGGCTGGAAGCAAGATGGCCACCGGTGACAGACACCGTATCGACCATTTCCTGTCTTAGCTCTTGGGCGAGGGTTTCAAGCTCTTTGGGTGAAAGCGGCTTGATATCGGCGGGGCGTTTGATGCCGTCCAGAAGTTTTGCCATTTTTAATCGGAATGCATAGATTTGCGTATACTCTAACAATCAATCCGAAGTATTGTCAAGGAATCTGTTCAAAAAACGTC
>CAZMDI010000205.1:0-3227 GCA_964564995.1 uncultured Dehalococcoidales bacterium | reverse complement strand
CTGGAGTTCAGACGTGTGCTCTTCCGATCTTGGGCGTGTCCAGCATTTACCCCATGCAATCAGAAGCTGAACGCCTGCCTTCACGCCTCTACGACCCCGATTATGACAGCGGCAAAGAAAATGATCCCTGGCGCCATTTTAAGCCCGTCCAGCGCAAAGAAGCCTACGCGGCAGACATTACGTACGGGACCTCGGCGGAGTTTGGCTTCGATTATCTGAGAGACAACATGGCGGTCGACCTCAGCCAAGCCGTGCAGAGAGAACAGAATTTCGCGGTCGTGGATGAAGTTGACAACCTCCTGATAGACGAAGCGCGTACACCCCTCATCATCAGTGCTCCCGACGTTGAGTCCAGTCAGAAATATCAAATATTCGCACAGATCGCCCAGCAGCTGAAAGGGAAGTTAGTAAGAGGCAAGGAAGAAGAATCTAAAACTGAGACGGGTGCTGATTATACCTATAATGATAAAGATCGCAGCGTCTCACCTACAGACGAGGGATTTGCACACATCGAAGGGCTACTCAAACGCCAGGGTCTACTAAAGACTGACAGCCTTTACGACATGGCTAACGCCGACCTCATGCGCCATCTGCGCAATGCCCTTACCGCCAAGGAGTTCTACAAGCGTGACCATCAGTACATGGTGAGGGATGGACAGGATGGCAAAGAGGTAGTGATTGTCGACGAATTCACCGGCCGCGTGTTGGTGGGCAGGCGTTATTCTGAGGGCCTGCACCAGGCCATCGAAGCCCAGGAACACGTCAAGGTGCAGCAGGAGACCAAGACTTACGCCACAATAACCATACAGAATTACTTTCGTATGTACGCCAAACTATCCGGAATGACTGGTACTGCCGTTACTGAGGCTGAGGAATTTTCCAAGATCTATAAATTAGAAGTGGTGGTCATCCCCACGAACAAGCCCGCCGAGCGTGATGATCAAGGCGACCTCATATTCAAGAATGAGGAATCCAAGTTCAAAGCCCTCGTTAAAGAAGTCGAGGAAGTCAGCAAAGGAGGGCGCCCCGTGCTCATCGGCACGGTCGCTATCGAAAACTCCGAAATCCTCGATGAAATGCTTAACAGGCGCGGTGTGAAACACAACGTTCTTAACGCCAAGAGACACGAGCAAGAAGCACAAATCGTTTCGGATGCCGGTAAGCCCGGGGCGGTTACGGTTGCCACGAACATGGCCGGCCGCGGCGTCGACATCATCCTTGGCGGGAAACCGCCTGAGGACGGCGACGAAAAAGCCATGGCTGAATGGAAAGCCCGGCACGACAAGGTCGTCGAGTTGGGAGGCCTTCACGTGCTCGGCAGTGAACGCCATGAAGCACGCCGCATCGATAACCAGCTCAGGGGGCGAGCCGGGCGCCAGGGCGATCCTGGTTCGTCTCGCTTCTATGTAGGGCTGGACGACGAGTTGATGCGCAGGTTCGGGGGCGAACGCATCCAGAGCATTATGAACTGGGCGGGAATGGACGAGAACACACCTATCGAGAACAAGCTCATCTCGCGCAGTATCGAAAATGCCCAAACCAAAGTCGAGGGTTATAATTTCGACATCCGCAAACACCTCGTGGATTATGACGACGTCATCAATAAACAAAGAGAAGTCATCTACGGCGAACGCCGTAAGATACTCACCGGGGCCGACTTGCGTTCCAACATTCTGGACATGGTCAAGTCTGTCCTTGAGGTCCAGGCGGATAGGTTCCTTAAAGTTTCCGGCGGCGAAGAACCGGATTTCGCCGGATTACTCGGGGCCATCAAAAATATTTTTCCGTTGCCTCCCGAGATGACTCCGGAAACCCTGGCGCAGATGCCTGGCGATGGGGTTCTGGATACTTTCACACAGCTGGCCCAAGAGCTCTACTCTAAGAAAGAAGATGAAGTCTCGCCTCCCGTGATGCGCACCCTCGAAAGGCTGGTAATGCTCCGTGTTATCGATACTCTTTGGGTAGAGCATCTAACGGCTATCGATAACATGCGCCAGGGCATCGGTCTTCAGTCGATGGCTCAACAGGATCCTCTGGTGGCCTATAAACGCCAGTCCAGTCTCATGTTCGACGAATTGCTGGAAGGAATACGTAACGACGTCGCCCATCTCATTTTCCATGTGTCCGTTGTCAAACCGGGATCTCCCGGTCAGGCGACACCGGCTCCTGCTTCCCCGATGACCAAAATCATGGGCAAACCAGGAGAGAATAAAAACTCGCTTCCGGGTAAACCCGGGCGCAACGAGCCTTGCCCTTGCGGCAGCGGTAAAAAATACAAGCATTGCTGCGGAAAATGAGTTAACCATGTCTCCGAACGAGCAGAATTCAAGGCCCGTTCTTGCTGTAGAAGAGGCAATTAGCCGTTTTAAAACCGGTGTCTCTTCAGGTGAAAACTGGTATATGGCGATCTTCGAGGCAGTCAAGAATTGGCCCGTCAGCGAAGAGACTATCGGCGACCAGAAATACCGGTATCTGATATCGGGAGAGGCCCTGGATGTCCTCCAGATCGCCGAGCGGCTGGTTAAGGCTGCCGACGGGCTCGTTCCCGAGGATGAACTGGTTGACTTTTTGTTCCACAACAAGGCTCCGATCGCCTTGACCCAGGAAGAAACACGGGTGGCGATGGGCGACGCGCGTTTTGCGCAATACCTTAATTTTTTCTACGGTATTTCCGCTGAAGAAGCCCTTCTCCAGACTGTGGAAGACGAAGTCCGAAAAGAAGAACAGGGTCTGAATGTCCACACTGAAACGCAAATAATAGACGAAACTTACCGCAGGGTCTATGACTCTCCCCAGCGTGCTCTTTTGCGACAATTCCGCAAGGAATCGAGTTACCCGTCTGGGGGTACCGTTTCACTGGAGCAAATGAAGGAATTCACCTACTGGCGCTTCAAATACCGGTTGAAACACTGCGACAAAGCACGGATCGCATCGGATACTAAAAAAGCACTTGACTGGATGCGGCGAAACTCTGTTCGTTGAGTATCTGGTAAAAAAAGGGGTATGAAATGTGGAACCTCAAGCTTTCCATGATTCTCTACGCGGCCATATTGATGGCCGAGGGTATCGTTATGTGGCTGGATCCGCAGGGGTCGCCAAAGTGCTTGGCTTCAACATTTTTGATTCCATGGCTGGCCTGGACGCCACCAACTTTGTGTCTTCCATTTTTTCTTTGATGGGGGCCGCCATAATTGCCGGGGGGTCGGTTTTCATCGTCGGGAGCGTCC
>CAZMDI010000204.1:0-3237 GCA_964564995.1 uncultured Dehalococcoidales bacterium | reverse complement strand
TTGAGGGTGGCCAGATTGCTGAGGTCATAAGTAGCATAAGCCACCATACCGAGAAGCCCGCCTGTGAGCATAGCGCGTACCCATGAGCCTTTGTCCACAGCAGGGAAGACAACCAAAACAAGCATTCCGACAATAAAGAGCACATAAAATAATATCGCCGGCAGCCAATTTACTTTGTCACTCATCAATCCTGCCAGATGGGGTTTGTAAAAACGGGAATTCATCAGGCTGAGCCAGACTAGGTCAATGCCAAAACAAACCGCGAGTGTGGAGAAATATAACACGAGTGTTTTAAATAAACCCATATGTTCCCAAGCCTCCTTAAAAATAACGACTCATTGTAATATTACTTACGAGTAATGGGTTAGTCAACGGTTCTTTCTTTCAGATCTGCTGTACTTCCGGCTGGTCAGGTTTAAAAGATGGTGAGGATTTTAACCCGGGTTAACCTCAAGAGCGGGGTAAATATCCTCGTAAAAAATAACCTCCTTTGAGGAACTCACCGAGGCAACAGATATGATATCAGGAATATCTGCCCACCCGGTATGGGTACTTCAAAACGGGAAAGATAAGTAGTATCATGACACTTATCAGTATTTAAACTAGGGGAATTATTTATTAAGTTAATAATCAATAGCGCAGATTTAGCGCAGATTTTTTAACTATTCAAATGAGGGTGTCAGGTTGGAATTAAACATAATAATTTTTATCGCAACTATCGTAATTATTATTTTGGTCACATTCCGTTTACTGGAGTTGCTGAACGGTATTTTTGGATGGTTATCCTCCAAGCTGGCAAGAACGAAAAAAGAGAGTGAAACTTCCGAAATCTCGCGGGTGAGAAAATTTCTCACAAACGGGTTGAATATTTTGCTGCCTGTTTCCGTCGGTCTTTTGAGCCTGGCTTACTGCCTGCAAGGCACCCTCCTTAATGCAGATTTTGTAACCGCCGAACTTCGAAGCCTGGACATGTCCAAAGTTACAACGGAACTGTTGAGTCAACACTTTTCGGACCCACTCTCCAGCAAATTGGTTGAATTGACATCATCCAGACTTCCTAGCACAGGAACAGCGTTATCTCAAACGCAAATTTATGGCACAGAGAGTGTCAATGCAACGCTTACAGAATTATGGCCCTCGCTAAGCATACAAACAGACACCGCCATTCACTCCGTTTATGACTATTTCCTGGACAACCAGCCAGATCTTGACGTAGCCATTCCACTGGGAAACCTTCAAGAGGCTTTGAGACAGCATCTTAAGGAAGCGGTCTTTACAGCGCCAGCTCCTGAATTACAGGGATCATCCAAAGAGCAAATCGGAGAGTACGTAGACGCCATTTACGGGCAGCAATTCGGCCATTTACCTTCAGAATTGAAGTTGTCGTCAACAACCGCTGTCAACATTAAACATTTTTCAATCTCGATGGGCGATATCCGCCGAGTCACTATTTTCTTCCCAAGGATTTCTACGATATTGCTAGCCCTGATCCTATTACTTATAGCTGGGGAAATACTTGTCAATAGAAATTTTAAAATCACCTTCTGGAATGTGGGCATCGCGCTACTAGCTTCAGGGTTGGTAGGTTACCTATATGCTCTATTTGCCAGAACAATCGGTGTCCGGATAAATGGTTTGACAGGGTTGCCTTATCTAAACATATGGATAATGCATGTTGTCACCGATGTTTTGGTCAATATCAACGGACCCGTGTTCATCCTTCTTGGAATTGGCGGAGGAATGATAATAATATCCCTGCTCTTTACTCTGATCCATCGGGCAAGGCGACCAAAGGTTGCAGAAGCAAACGCATCAATAGAACAATAAGGGATCCGGAACGATCTAAAATAGCATCTGATGCCGAAGTAAATCTGCGGGGCTCGATGAAACACCCCAAACAGCGAGAAAAACATCCCCTGCCAAGGGTACCGATTGGCAGAGCTTTCCAGATGAGTTTAGGCTAGTCGTGACCTGCCGCTAGGTGATTTCTAGTTTTACGGGGTTATCACCTGCTCCAAGGAACCGATTTTCTGTTTTAGTTAACTTCTGCGGTACACAACAAGGGGCAGTGTGTCGCAGCTGTTATCCGCTACCATCCCACACCCGCTGCATTGAGCGCTTTTTGGTGAAACTGCAAAAAAGATGAACAAAGCCAAACCTCTTCAGGTATAATTGCATGATGAATCCCATAGTTTCATCGTTTCGAACGGATCTAAATGCGGCAAGTATTTTCGCGCAGCTTAAAAACTCAGACCATGCCTTCTTCCTGGATAGCGCCGCCTGTACCAGCGGTTTAGCGCGGTTTTCTTTCATCGGTGCCAATCCTTTCCTGGTATTGAAAAGTCGGGGTAAAAAGCTCCGGCTCCGTGAATCAAACGGACAGTGGAGAACTTTGGAAGCAGACCCCTTCGAGGTATTGGGCGACCTGCTGTCAAGATACGGCTATGACACCCCGTCCGACCGCATACCTTTCACTGGCGGCGCCGTTGGGTATTTCTCATATGACCTGGGGCGGCTGATCGAAAAGCTCCCTGAGAAAGCGGTAGATGACCTTAATTTGCCAGAGTGTTACCTTGCCTTTTACAACGATGTCATAGCTTTCGATCATTTTAAAAACGAGCAGTATTTTATCACCCGTAGCGATCAGGGGCTCGAAAAACTAAGGCAGATCATTTCCCTTGCCTCTTTGCCAGTAGAAAACGACGTGCAAACCCATTATGGAACAGCAAAACTCGAATCCAATTTTACACGCGACGAGTATCTCAAAGCGGTTGAAAAAACCAAAGAATACATTTTGGCTGGGGATATCTTTCAGGCCAACATTTCCCAGCGCTTCTCTACTCCGCTCCCTATGCCGCCGTATGACCTTTACCTTCAACTCAGGAAAGTTAATCCTGCACCATTCGCAGCATATCTAAACTTCGATGAAGTCAAGGTTATCTCGTCTTCACCCGAGCGCTTCTTAGCCCTTTCAGACGATCATATACAGACCCGCCCAATCAAGGGGACACGGCCCCGGGGCAAGACTGCAGCTGAAGACGAATGTCTATCAGGAGAGCTGCTCTCGAGCGTCAAAGACCACGCCGAAAACGTCATGATAGTCGACCTCGAACGCAATGACCTCGGCCGTGTTTCCAGTTTCGGCTCTGTGAAGGTCCCCGAATTTGCAGTCCTCGAAACATATCCAACCGTCTTCCATCTGACTTCAACGGTAGAAGGCAGGCTCAGTCCTGGAAA
>CAZMDI010000203.1:0-3237 GCA_964564995.1 uncultured Dehalococcoidales bacterium | reverse complement strand
GCTGAAACTATCGCCGACGCCAGCGTCCAGCTCGGCCGGGCTTCAGAGCAAGCCGGCCAGGCAACCCAGCAGATCGCCGCCACCTCACAACAGGTTGCCAAAGGCGCTAACGAACAGTCCACGTCGCTTCAGCAGACAACCACCGCTGTTGAACAACTCTCCAAAGCCATCGAGCAGATATCCAAGGGTGCCCAGGATCAGGCCAAGGGCATCGAACAAAATACTGTCAGTGTAAAGAAAGTTGCCGGTTCCGCTGACCAGGCTGTCAGGAGCGCCAATGCCGCGGCGGAAGGCGCCAAACAGGCAGCCGAATCTTCCCGCAAGGGTGCCGTCATGGCCAGGCAGACCGTGGAAGGCATGAACCGCATCAAGGAAACGATCGGGGTCGCATCCAAGAAGGTCACGGACCTGGGTGAAAGATCCAACGAGATTGGCAAGATAGTCGCAACCATCGACGATATCTCCGCCCAGACAAACCTGCTGGCCCTCAACGCAGCCATCGAAGCTGCCCGTGCCGGTGAACAGGGCAGAGGTTTCGCAGTCGTAGCTGACGAAGTACGTAAACTGGCAGAGCGGTCCCTGACCGCCACCCAGGAGATTGCGGACCTCATCGGCGGCATCCAGAAGGGTGTAACCGATACCGTAAAAGCTATGGAAGATGGTAATACCGAAATCGTAAACGGTTACAAACAGGCGGTCGACGCCGGCAACGCTCTGGAAGACATTCTGAAGAAAGCCGAAGAAGTCGGCAAGCAGGTTGAACAGATCGCTATCGCCGGAGCTGAAGTAGCCGCACTATCCAAAGAAATGGTTAAAGCCAACGAAGACTTCTCCAGCGTCATCGAGGAAAACACCGCCGCTACCGAACAGATGGCCGCTTCATCTGACCAGGTATCCAAATCTGTCGAAAGCGTCGCCGGAGTTTCCGAGGAAAACAGCGCCGCTACCGAGCAGGTCTCTGCTTCCGCACAGCAGATGAGCGCCCAGGTCGAACAGGTGGTTGCTTCGTCCAAACAGCTGGCCACCATGTCCGACGAACTGAAACAAACAGTAGCCGTTTTCAAACTTAACGGAAATGGTAATGGAAATGGACATGGTAACGGCAATGGTAATGGCAACGGTAATGGCAACGGACACGGCGTAAGCAAACGTGAATACGCCGGCGCCGGCGGTACCAGCCACAACTAGGAAATACGGGAAGACGGGGCAGTTTGCCCCGTCTTCCCGAAAAAGCAAAGGAGAAAGCGATGGAAAACGATAAGAGAAAACTCAATGACGCTACTGCCTTGAACCAGGAGATACAGCTGGTCGTTTTTGACCTGGCAGGCGAGTACTACGGAGTCGACATCGGCGATGTCCGCGAAATCATCCGCATGCAGGGTATCACACGCATCCCTGGAGCCCCCCGCTTCGTGGAAGGCGTTATCAACCTGCGCGGCAAAGTGGTGCCGGTCCTTGACTTGAGGAAACGCCTTAACCGGCCGATAAAAGACCAGACCAAAGAAACCCGCATCGTAGTGGTAAATTTCGAGGGCAATGACGTGGGTGTCATCGTGGACGGGGTCAACGAGGTCTTGCGCATACCGCTGGCTTCGATAGAACCGCCGTCTCACATGATCACCGACTCGGAATCCGATTATCTGCGGGGCATAGCCAAGCTGGAATCCAAGCTGATCATCCTTTTGGATCTCAACAAGGCGCTGGCCAATATCGGAAGCGGCCTCAAAGCCATGGCCGACTCACTTAATTCCGTGGCGGCCGAACCGGTCGTCACACCGGTAGCCGTTGAAGTTAAAACCCCCGAGGCCAAAGTTAGCAACAGCGGCCGCCGCCGCAAAGAGAAAGCGGCGGCTGGCGTCTAGGATCGAAACAGTGGCAGGATTCGCGCCGTTGAATCTCCAAAAGAGAGCCGGCGCGGATCCCAGCCCGTTTGTCCGCCCCATGCGGGACGAAAGCAACAGGTAGATCGAAATGTTAATCAGCAGCGAAATATCAGCCGAAGAGTTCAAGGTCTTCCTCCAGGAAACCGAAGAGCAGATTGAGTTGCTTGACAACAATATCGTTCTGCTGGAAAAGGGCAACCGTGACATCCTCCAGGACGTGTTTCGCGCCGCGCACACGATCAAAGGCTCTTCGGCCATGGTTGGACTCAAGCCGATGTCCGAGCTCACCCACGCCATGGAAAACCTGCTGGATAAACTGCGCAGCGGGCAGATCGAGGTTTCGGCCAAACTGATAGATGCCTTGCTGGGCGGACTGGACACCCTCAAGCGTATGAAAGACGAGATCGCTTCAGGGAATGACATCACCCAGGACAACGGCCCTGCTATTAAACAACTTCAGGCAGTGCTTCTGGCCCCGGTGGCCAGTACTGCCGCAGCTCCGGTTTCTAAAGACGTCGCCATCACCCCGGAGATAATCGACAAGGCCAGGGTTGCTCGAGTTACCGGGAAAAATGTTTTCAAAATTACACTCTCCATATTACCCACCAGCGACTGGGCTTCGGCCCGCGCCCTTCAGGCGTTGAACATGCTCTCGCCCCTGGGTGAAATTATATATTCACAACCTTCGCGCGCCGACATCGACGCCGATGTGTGCAGTCATGAAATCACATTTGTTTTTATCACCGGCTCCGACCCGGACATATTATCAGGGGAATTGTCCTCCATCGCCGAAGTCACCGCAGTAAAGGTTGAACCTTTTGACGAAAACAATTCCGATGCAGCCCAGCAGCAGATTAAAAATGCTGCAGACGCCACACGTAAAACCGATCAGGGCGAAAAAATCGACGCGCAATCTTTCCAGAGCGTGCGCATAGACGTAGCCGTTCTGGACAACCTTATGAACATCGTGGGGGAACTGGTTATAGACCGTTCACGCATCGGCCGTGTCGGCAAACTGCTGTCAGCGCGTTATGCGGGCGACGACCTTATCCATGACCTCTCGCAGACTTCTGACCATATCATCAAGGTCATCAACGAACTGCAGGACAACATCATGAAAGTGCGGATGATCCCCATCGGCACGATCCTCAGCCGTTTCCCGCGGCTGGTGAGGGACCTGGCACAACTGCAGCAGAAAGAGGTTGATTTCACTATCGCCGGCGGTGAAACTGAACTCGACCGTTCGATCATCGAGCAGATCAGGGACCCGCTCATACACCTCCTGCGCAACGCCATCGACCACGGGGTGGAAACCCCGGCAGAACGTATCAAGGCCGGGAAACCCGAGATGGCA
>CAZMDI010000202.1:0-3237 GCA_964564995.1 uncultured Dehalococcoidales bacterium | reverse complement strand
ATCCTGGCCACCGACGTGGCGGACTACCTGGTTAAAAAAGGATTGAGTTTCAGAGAAGCGCACGGGGTGACAGGCAGACTGGTTAATTACGCTGTATGCAAAGACAAGACGCTGGAAAGCCTATCGGTAGAGGAATATCGGGAATTCAGCCCGCTGTTTGGGGAAGACATCCGAAGCATAACCGCCGAAACATCGATCGCGTCAAAAAATGTGCCGGGAGGCACTGCTCCCGGCGAAGTTTCCAAACAGTTAATCAGGTGTAAAAAGGTACTGGGTTAGTGTTGTCGGACCGTTTTATACGGCCTTGACCAGTTTCTGCTCGGTGCGCATACACCTGGTGCAAAGTTTCATCCTGACATTTTTGCCTTCCCTGATGACTTTGGCCTGCTGAATGTTGGCCACCCAGCGATGGTTGGTGCGCCGTTTGGAGTGGCTGACGTTATGTCCAAACTGCTCGGCTTTTCCGCAGATATCACATTTCATTGTAGTAGTCCTTTCCTTTGACTGGTTAATAAGCTTTGGTGTAAAATGCCTTGTCTCAAACATGGAATATTACCACATCCGAACCGCGCTTGACAAGCAGGGTACAATCATTAAAGACATCTTGAAAGAGGATGGCGTAACGAATCATGAAACAATCCAATTCGATTAACGGATCTGAATTACGTGATATGTTTGCCGCCGCAACCACCTGGCTGGAAAAAAGCGCATCGGATATCGATGCTCTGAACGTTTTTCCCGTGCCGGACGGAGATACTGGCACAAACATGCTGCTCACCATGCGCTCCACCATCGAAGAGGCCTACAAAGTAACAGAACCGAGCGTGTCGGCGGTTGCCCAGGCGATGGCCAACGGCGCCCTAATGGGGGCCCGGGGGAACAGCGGAGTGATCCTGTCACAGATATGGAGCGGCCTCGCGCAGGGACTTAGCGACAAAGAGACTTTCAACGGAAAAGACCTGGCAAATGCGCTGGCGCAGGCTTCAGAGACCGCCTATAAAGGACTGAGCAACCCGGTGGAAGGAACCATCCTCACGGTCATGAAAGATGTTTCCAGAGCAAGCCAGAAACAAGCGGCTAAAAATGGCGCCGGAGGGGACGTCCTCTCTGTTATGGAAGCGGCCGTCACCGCCGCCAGCGAATCCGTCGCAAGCACGCCGACTCTACTTCCCGTACTCAAAGAGGCCGGGGTGGTGGACGCCGGGGGACAGGGCCTGTTTACCCTTCTCGACGGCGCATTACGGTTCATGAGAGGTGAAGCGGAACTGATGCGTTTCCGCAAGCCCCAGCTTGTCGAAAGCAATGTTCAGATGACTCCTATAACAGTTACCGCTCCCGAGATGGTCGGGGCTGACGAGATCCCCTTCGGTTACTGCACAGAGTTCCTGCTGAAAGGCAAAGACCTCGAACCCGAAAAAATAAAACGCAGGCTCGTGAAACGAGGTCAATCGCTCATCGTCGTAGGCGGCGACACCACGATAAGAGTCCACGTGCATACCATAGACCCCGGCGCTATCATCCATTTCGCGACAACGCTTGGCACGGTGCACAGCGTGAGCATACGCAACATGGACGAACAGCACCAGGATTTCCTCGAGATGCAGAAGTCCAGGACACCCGTTGCAGATATCGAGATAGTCGCCGTGGCGGCCGGGAACGGTTTATCGGACGTGTTCACCAGTCTGGGTGTGGCAGCCGTGATTCCGGGCGGACAGACGATGAACCCGAGCACCAAAGACCTTCTCCAGGCCGTCAACAGTCTGCGCTCGGACAAAGTCATCATACTTCCCAATAACAAAAATATCATCCTGACCGCGGAAAAGGTTCAGTCCCTCACCGAAAAACACATACACGTGGTGCCTTCCCGTACGATCCCCGAAGGCATAGCGGCACTCCTCTCTTTCGATTACGAGGCGGACTTTGACGCCAATACGAAGATCATGACCGAAGCCCTGACATCGGTAAAAACCGTAGAGATTACGCGTGCAGTCAGAGCAACCCAGTTCAACGGCTTTGCGATCAAAAAAAAGCAAGCCATAGGACTGCTCGACGGGACTATCGTTGCAGTGGCCGACGAGCCTCTTGAAGTGCTCCGCGCAACGCTGACTAAAGCAGGTTTGAAAAAAGCTGAAGTTGTCACGCTGTATTACGGCGAGGACACAGACGAAAAAGAGGCCCGGCAGGTCAAAGAAGAAATAGCTGCCAAGTATCATAACCTCCAGGTAGAGGTGGTGAGGGGTGGTCAACCGCATTACAATTTCATCGGTTCAGTGGAATAGGCAGTCAGGGAGAGTATCATCATGACCGTTAAAATTGTCACTGACAGTACATCTGACATCAATTCCAGACTTGCTCAGGAATTGGGGGTCACAGTTGTCCCTCTCACGGTGCTTTTCGGGCACGAATCTTTCCAGGACCGTGTGGACATCACCACCGACGAATTTTACCGCAGGCTAAGCCAGGAAAGCATATACCCAACGACTACCCAGCCTGCCCCGGGCTTGTTCGCGGAAGCCTATCAAAATCTACTCAAGGGCAATAATGAAATCCTGGTCATCACCCTTTCCGGCCGCCTCAGCGGCACTTTCAGATCAGCAGTCAACGCGGTAGGAATGGTCGAGGGAAAAGGGCGCATAGAAGTCATCGATACCTCACTGACAGCCATGAGCCTCGGCCTAACCGTGATTTCAGCCGCAAAAATGGCTTCACAACCGGGGATGACGCTCCAGCAGCTCACTCAAAACGTGAAGGAGAAGTTGCCGCACACCAATACGCTGATGGCGTTCGATACCCTGAAATATCTTGCCAAAGGCGGCCGTATCGGCAAGGCCCAGGGCCTGCTCGGTTCGTTGCTCGCGGTGAAGCCCGTTCTTACCCTGAAAGACGGAGAAGTGGCGCCCATGACGCGCCTGCGCTCGATGTCGTCTGCCTCCGATTATCTCTATAACCATATAGCCAATATGCCCAAAATCGAGGCACTTGCTGTCGAACATGCTACCACCCCGCATGAAGCTGACATACTCGTCGCCCGCTTGGGAGCGATTTTCCCGAAAGAGAATATCTACCGGTCGGTGGTCAGCCCGGTTCTGGGCACTTATATGGGCCCGAACATCCTGGCGGTTTCGTTCATCGAAGTGAAATAATGGAAAAAGTGAAATGACAGTCAGAATCGTTACCGATAGTACCGCCGATCTTCCCGCTGAACTGGTGAGGGAACTCAACATCACCGTCGTCCCT
>CAZMDI010000201.1:0-3257 GCA_964564995.1 uncultured Dehalococcoidales bacterium | reverse complement strand
CCGGCATGGTGGCGGCGAACGATCTTAGGGGAGACAGCCCGGCCGCCCATTGGGCGGATGTTGGCGAGATCCAGACACTCATCCTTGATGTCCATGAACCGTATGAATTTGATGCGGGACATATCGCAGAAGCAATCAATATCCCGCTGGCGTTCCTTAGAAACAGAATGCACGAGCTGCCTAAAGATAAAGAGATATTGATTTACTGCGGAGCGGGGCAAAGGTCCTATTATGCGGCCCGTATTTTACGCCTTAACGGGTTCCAGGCCAGAAGTATCTCCGGCGGTATGATGACATTAAACGCTCAAAAAGACGGCGGACCAGGTTAGCGTGTTAGGCGCCCGGCAATCTCTACACAACCGTCTTATTGTAGCGCCGGTCGGCAAGGTAACCGAAGGCTGAAGCTGCGACGCAAACGAGTCCCCCGGCGATTATGGGCGCCCGGCCGCCGAGTGTGTCTGCCATCCATCCCAGTACAGGTCCCCCGATCACCGCTGTGCCGTTCATCACCACTGTTTGCAGAGCCAGCACGCGCCCGCACATCTCGGGTTTGCCTTCGAGCTGGACGATGGAGGTGGAGGCCGTCAGAAAGATGATGGCTGACGCTCCCACGAAAAATACCGCAGCGACAGATAGCGCTATATTGGGCATGAGCGCCAGTACGATCATGAATGCCCCCATGGCAAAAGCGCTGTAAATGATGTGCCGCAACTGAACCATCCTCCGCCGCGCCACCACCAGACCGCTGACCACCGCCCCCAGGCCGAAAGTCGAGTACAGGAGTGTGAACACACTGTCGGAACTGTGCAGCGACCTGGTGACGAAAAGGGGCAGGGTAGTGATGAAGTTGTATGAAAGCAGGAAGACCGCTGTCATCATCACCAGGCTTATCCACAGCGAAGGCATGGTTGTAACATAAAGTATCCCGGCGCGCACGGCCCCTTTGACGTGCGGCAGTCGGGGATGCCGGAGTAACTCTTCCGGGTGCATCAGGTAGATGCAGTGCAGGACGGCAAGAAAAGTGGCGGCGTCGATGGCGAAACACCAACCGTAGCCCACTGTGATCACCAGCAGGCCGGCCAACGCGGGGCCGAAGATACGTGACGTATTGAAAAGGACCGAGTAGATCACCACGGCGTTGGGTAGGTCTTCAGGTGGTACCATTTCACTTATGAAAGCGCGCCTGAGCGGGTTGTCGAACGCTGCCTGAATGCCTCCCACGATAGCCAGGATGTACAGGCTGATTAAGGAAGAATGCGGCATAAAAGCTATGACGGACAGCGCTATGGAAATGAACATAGCCACGCTTTGCGTCAGAAGAAGAAAACGCCGCTTGTCCACGCGATCGACGATTGCGCCGCCCCAGGCCGACAGCAACAGCAAAGGAGCGCACTGGAAGGCTGTTATGGCGCCGACGGCCACGCCGCTCCCGGTGATATGAAGCACCAGCAGGACCATGGCCACATTGGTCAGCCAGTTGCCAGTGTTGGAAACGAACTGCCCAATGAAATACAACCTGAAGTTGCGGTTCCTGAGCGAGATGAATGTTTGGCCCACTATACGCCGGAAGCGTCCCTCAGGGGCGGCGAGGGGTCTGGATTGCGTATCGTTTTCCATGATTTCCTATTCTAGCCGGGGTGGTGCTGGGGGTCCGGGAACAACAGGGGTTGATTATACGCTTACATCGAAGATGCCGCAATTTACACACCACAAAGTTGTGCGGCATTCAGCTTTCAGCGGTCAGCGTTCCGCATTCAAGTTATTGGAACATGCAGAGGGAAGATCACCGTGGTTCCACCACTCCTCCCCAGATCGGCTCTGGATTTTTCGAGAACACGCTCGAGGACAAGAACCGGGTCGCCTCCCGAGATGATAGGTGGATGTAGGGGTGGGGAACGAGATTGCCGCGCTTCGCTCGCAAAGACAGGCGCAACACTTTTGGGATGACAGCGAATAGCAAGGTAAGAAGATTCCCGATGCCCTTAGCCCCGAACAGGATGCTATGGTATAATTCGACAAGCCAAAAACAGCAGTAAAACAATGCCTGATTCAGACATAGAACAAGCAAAAAAGCGGATAGAGGAATTGCGGACCCTGATAAACCGCAACAACTACCTCTACTATGCCCTGGACAATCCCGAAGTCAGCGACGCTGAATACGATGCCCAGATGCGCGAACTCAAAACGCTCGAAGAGCAGTTCCCTCAACTGGTCACTTCGGATTCACCGACCCAGCGCGTCGGGACCGCCCCCCTCGTTGCATTCGGTGTGGTAAACCACCCGAAACCCATGCTTTCACTTGGGAACACCTTCTCTGACGAAGACCTCGAAGCCTGGTACACACGTGTTTCCAAGCTTCTTGACGGTAAGAAGTTCGACCTTGTGTGCGAGCACAAAATGGATGGACTGGCTATTGCGCTCACATATGAGAACGGCAAATTCACCGTTGGCGCCACCCGAGGAGACGGTTATAACGGCGAGAACATCACGCAGAACCTGCGCACCATACGAAGTATCCCGCTTTCCGTTTCGGGAGACATCCCGTCTAAATTCGAAGTGCGCGGCGAGGTTTATCTACCCCTCGCCGGCTTTCATAAACTCAACCGCGAACGCGCCGAACAGGAACTTCCTCTATTCGCCAACCCCCGCAACGCAGCCGCGGGTTCTGTGAGGCAGCTTGATCCCCGCATCACCGCCGGGCGCGCACTCGACATCTACGTCTATGCACTGGGTTACGCTGAAGGCAAACAGACGCCCACCACTCATTGGGAGATGATGCAGTATCTCAAGTCCCTGGGTTTCAGGATTAACCCTAAGAACAAGCGTGTCGCCACGCTGGCCGAAGCCAAAGACTATTTCCGACACTGGACTACGGAGAGACATAACCTGCCTTACGAGATTGACGGTGTGGTGGTAAAAATAGACCAGGTTACTTTTCAGGAACAGCTAGGGGACGTGGGTCGCGAACCCCGATGGGCCATCGCTTACAAGTTCCCTCCCATCCAGGGCCGCACAATCCTGAAAGAAATCGCCGTGAGCGTCGGCCGCACAGGTACAATCAACCCTTTCGCTATCATGGAGCCAATATTCATTGGCGGTGTCACCATCAGCCGAGCTGCGTTACATAACGAGGACGATATCCGCCGCAAAGATATCCGCGAGGGCGACATTGTTTTCCTCCAACGCGCCGGCGACGTTATACCCGAGATCGTCGGGCCGACGCCCGAGTCAGTTGCCCGGCAGGACCGTGCCGCAAC
>CAZMDI010000200.1:0-3270 GCA_964564995.1 uncultured Dehalococcoidales bacterium | reverse complement strand
GTCGTTGTTCAGAATCTTATCCAGTCTGGATTTTTCCACGTTTAGGATCTTGCCCCGCAGTGGCAGGATAGCTTGGAAGCGCCGGTTGCGTCCCTGTTTGGCGGAACCGCCGGCCGAGTCGCCTTCCACCAGATACAATTCACAGAGGGTGGGGTCTTTTTCGGAGCAATCAGCCAATTTACCCGGTAGTGTTCCCGTATCGAGCGCACCCTTGCGGATGACCAGATCGCGGGCCTTCCGGGCTGCCTCCCGGGCTTTGGACGCTGTGATGCATTTATCGAGGATCTTCTTGCCGTCGTCGGGATGCTCTTCCAGATAGAGGGAGAGTTCGTCGCCGACGATACTCTCGACCATGCTTTTAACCTCGATGTTTCCGAGTTTGCCCTTTGTCTGTCCCTCGAATTGGGGGTCTGGCAGCTTGACGCTGATGACGGCAGTCAGGCCTTCGCGCACGTCGTCCCCTACCAGGTTGGGGTCGTCATCCTTGAGTATCTTGTTCTTGTGGGCATAATCGTTCAGAACCCGGGTCAGGGCCGAGCGGAAACCGGTGAGATGCGTACCGCCGTCCATGGTGTTCACGCAGTTGGCGAAACTGAGCGTGTTGTCGGTATAGCCGTCGTTATACTGTATCGCGGCTTCCACGATTGTATGATCAGCCTGCTTGGTCATGTAGATTGGATGGGGATGCACTACGGCTTTGTTGCGGTTGAGGCGCCTCACGAAACCGGTGATGCCCCCCTCGAAGTAATATGTCTGTTCCTTCCCGACCCGCCTGTCATCGAAAGATATCTCCAGGCTTCGGTTGAGGTATGCCATCTCCCTGATGCGGTCGGCCAGTGTGTCGAAATCATATTCGAGTTCCGTGAAGATCTGTTTGTCGGCGAAGAATGAACTGATGGTTCCTGTCCCCTCGGATTTGCCCACTTCTTTCACAGGTCCGGTGGGAACGCCGCGCGTGTATTCCTGTCGGTACAGTTTGCCGTTGCGTTTTACCGAAACAGTCATCCATTCGGAAAGCGCGTTTACTACTGAAGCGCCGACGCCGTGTAGGCCTCCCGAAACCTGGTAGGCCTTGCCCCCGAACTTGCCTCCGGCGTGGAGCACGGTCATAACGGTCTGCAACGCCGAAACCTTTGTGGTGGGATGGATTTCCACCGGGATGCCGCGCCCGTTATCTTCCACGGTGACAACATTGTCGGCGGAGATTTCTATCGCTATGTGATCGCAGATGCCGGACATGGCTTCGTCGACCGAGTTGTAGGCGATTTCATAAACGAGGTGGTGCAGGCCGCGCTGGTCTGTAGATCCGATGTACATACCGGGGCGTTTGCGGACGGCTTCCAACCCTTCCAGTACCTGGATGTCCGAGGCTGAATAATCGGAGGCTTTATTGTTGGTTGGTTCTGGAGTCATAGTCGGTCTTCACCTTATCTAACGGAGATTTTCCGAGCAGTTGTAAAGGGTATCATAAAAACGCCCCGCCGAAGGCCGGCAGGGACTCGGTTTTCAGGCTGATTCATTTACATCATTATATCACATTACAGGCACGAACAAAAAGCCCATTGGTACTGCGCAGGCAACGTAGGGTCAGGGTCTTGGTTTCAAGGCTATGACCACAAACGGGTTTTAGCGATTACACGAAGTTCCGGGGGAGGGTCGGTGTTATTTGCGGTGATAGAAGTGCAGCTTCTCACCCGTATTATGGCGAGGCATGAGCGTGGGGACCATGCTCCTTTTGGAGGCGTCGGCGATTAGTAATACATAGTTTTTCCGAATGGTATTTAACAAAACAATCCGCTTAAGGCGGGCCGTCCTGTTATAATTAATCTCAAATGGACAGATATCAGGCTGCGCTGGATTTTCTTTACAGTTTCGTCGATTACGAAACGTCGCACCAGGCTCGTTCGTCTGTTAATTACGATTTGCGGCGTATGTACGAACTGCTCGAAAGCCTTGGCAACCCTCATCTGAGGGCACATACGGTTCATATCGCCGGGACCAAGGGTAAGGGCAGTACCGCGGCTATGATAGCGTCGATGCTTACCGCTTCGGGATACCGCACGGGGCTTTATACTTCTCCCCACCTGATAGATATCCGGGAGAGGATGCGCATAAACGGACGTCTTATTACAAAGACCGAACTCGTCAGACTCGTCACTAGGCTTAAACCTGAGGTAGAAGCTGTAAATGCAAGGGCCAGTTTCGGGCGCCTCACCACTTTTGAAGTACTCACTGCCTTGGGTTTCATGTTTTTTGCGGAAAAAGGCGCCGAATTTCAGGTGGTGGAGGTTGGGTTGGGAGGGAGGCTGGATGCTACCAACGTGGTGAAGCCCGAGGTTTGCGTTATCACAACCCTGGGCCTGGACCATACCGACGTGCTTGGCGACACGCTTGCCAAAATCGCCGCCGAAAAGGCCGGCATTATTAAACCCGGGATACCTGTTGTGAGCGCAAAACTTGAGACTGACACGACCCATGTTTTAGAAGCTTTTTGCAGGCGTAACGACTCTCGCCTGATTGAAATCGGGCGGGACATCATCTTTACGAGCCGAGGTGAAAAGAACGGGCTTCAGTTTGGGGAAATACAAGGGATGCTCGATACATACGATGTTGAGCTTCCTTTGAGGGGGCGTTTCCAACAGGAAAACGCGGCGGCGGCTGTTGGAGCAGTTGAATTGTTGGCTGAACGCGGGCATAACGTCAAAGCCGAAAACATCGTTTTGGGCCTGCGAACAGTGAGATGGCCCGGTCGTTTTCAACTGATCCGTAAGCGCCCTGTTATGATTGTCGATGGGGCGCACAATCCACAGGCGGCAGTCGAGCTCAGGCGAGCGATAGAGGATTTTGTCGCTGACAGGAAAACTGGGCGTAGGGTGCTGGTTATCGGCATGTCTTCTGATAAAGATTATTCAGCGGTCGCGGATCTTCTGGCACCGCTTTTTAATAGCGTTATCGCTACCAGATCCCGCCACCCCCGTGCGCTCGCAGCAGGTATTCTAGCTGAGGAGTTCGCTCGCCGCGGTTGTAAAACCGTGACCACGGATTCCGTCGAGGAAGCCATGGATCTGGCAGTCGAAACGGCCCAAAACCCCGGTTTTATATGTGCGACGGGCTCATTGTTTCTAGTTGGCGAAACGCTCAAATGGGCCCGGAAACTCGGATTTTAATGTCCGGGTGTCATGCATGAAGCGCAGGCTGCGATGAAGTTGGAAGGGGAGGCTGAGGTGTGGAGGCACGAAGGCACGGAGGCACGAAGGCACGAAGGCACGA
>CAZMDI010000199.1:0-3286 GCA_964564995.1 uncultured Dehalococcoidales bacterium | reverse complement strand
TTCTTTACTAACGTATCCGTAATGGATACAATTGATCCTCAAGGCATAAAACCAATGAAGGATCGGGCATGATAAAAGCTGTCTTTTTTGATTTGTATCACACACTGATCGGTTACGATCCCCCGAGGGAAGAAAATGTAGCTGGTACACTGGCACGCATGGGGATCGAAATATCGTCCAAAAAACTTCGACGGCCGTTGGTTGCGGCTGACGAGTATTTCTACCGTGAAACGGGTAAAAAACCATTAAGAGACCGGGATGAAAACGAAACGATAGCACTCTGGTCCGAATATCAGGCCGTAGTTTTGAAAGAAGCTGGAATTTCCCCTGAGCCACTGATAATCAAAAACATTTTGGCTGATATGAAAAATGCTAAATATGACCTGGTCCTTTTCGACGATGTTGTCCCCACGTTAAATTCGCTTGCGGCTCGAAAATTGCCGCTGGGAATCATTTCCAATGCTGACAGGGATATTTCACCGCTCCTCGAAAATCTGGGCATTCTGAATTTGATCAAGGTCAGGGTCACTTCGCAGGAGGCAGGAGCAGCCAAACCACACAAAGGGATATTCCTTAAAGCTCTGCAGTCGATGGATGTCCTGCCGGAGGAAGCTCTTTATGTCGGCGATCAATGGATTGTCGATGTCCAGGGAGCGCGAGGGGCCGGGATGCAGGCGCTGTTGTTGGACCGGGGCGGTTATTTCGAGGAAGTACCGGTCGCCGAAAAAATCCATAGTTTGATGGAAATAGTGGACCGGATATGAGTTAACGGGGACCATATCAAAAGTGATATCGCGTATATCACAATGGGGGAGTTTGTACTCCCCCGTTGACAGTTTATTCGTTCCCTGATTTGGGTGGTTCTTCTGATTGGTTGTGATCGTTTTCGTGTTCATGCACGTGCCCTTGCTCGGCACGCCTGCGCCTCTCTTCTTGTTTGTCTCTTAGGGCCCGCTGGATTGCGTCGAGCGAGGGAGGAGCCACGTAGAATACCTGGATATCTGAAGGAAATTGGAGCCTGTGGTCTTCACGCATGAATAACACCGAAGATTCGTCTGCTCCGAGCGTTTCATCGATCTTTTTGGCAAGCAGTTCAAGGCGTTTGTGTTCGGCTTCTTCATAAGACTTGTACACTTTTTCGAAGACCGCCGGACTGCGTAATCCAATCGAGATACACCGGCCCCAGTCCAGGAATTCACCCAGGACCTCGGGGTCTTCGATATAAGTTACCGTTCCCCCTCTGTTCTTGAAAATTCCTACCAGTTTCTCGCTTCCTGAGCTTAATTCACTCAGGTGTTGGGAATCGTCGTCGCCAACCAGCATCTCATGATATATTCTTTTTATCGCTGAAAGCTTTGACTCCAGCCCGTCGATCTGGTTTTCTACTTCATCCCAGTAACGTGATGCCAATTCCGAGAGCGAAGCATCTTTTTCGATAGATTTAAAGATGAGCGGCACAAAGAAAAGCTTACGGCCGAGCTTGAATTGACTGGCCTCGGGTTTTTCTATCTTTCCTAACGTTTCTGACATGTTTCTCCTCCTGTTTTCAGTATTTTGAGTGTCGTTGAGCCGCGCATTCTGAAGTTTAACGTTACTACGATTATATTAAACCTTCCCGTGTTCAGTCAAAGCCGTTTCGATTGACGGGAAATCCTTATGCTTGCTATCATAGGAACAGATGAATAACAGAATCAAGCTTTTCCCCGTTGCTTCAGAAATTAATAAAGCAGGCCACCTGATGATAGGTGGTTGCGATACCCTCGATTTGACTGCCAAATACGGAACTCCCCTCTATGTTTTAGATGAACTCACGATTAGAAAGCAGTGCCGCGAATTCAAAAATGAGTTTGGCAAACGTTATCCCGATACAACGGTGGTCTACGCCGGCAAAGCGTTTTTGAACGGGGCGATGGCCGCATTGTTAAAAGAAGAAGCCATTGGTCTTGATGTGGTTTCCGGCGGCGAGCTTTTCATTGCAGAATCCGCCGGGTTCCCGATGGACATGGTGTATTTCCACGGCAACAACAAATCCGCCGAAGAGCTTAAGACTGCCTTGAGCCGACATGTTGGCCGGATTGTTGTAGACGGGATGGATGACCTTGCGCGCCTGACTTCGATGGCTGAGGAGAGCGGGCACATTCCTGATATTCTGCTTAGGATAACCCCGGGGATCGAAGCACATACGCACAGCCATATCGCCACAGGAGGGGCAGGCAGTAAATTCGGTTTTCCGCTGTATATGGCAGAAGAGGCTGTCTCGCGGGCTATGGCGGCACCCTCAGTTAACCTTGTCGGCCTTCATTTTCATGTCGGTTCACTCATCACCGAGGTCAACCCCTATCTGGAATCGATTGACCTGGTTCTTGAAATGGCAGCCGAAATGAAAGACAAATATGGATTCGAGCTTGAAGAATTCAATATCGGCGGTGGCTACGGAGTTGCCTATACAGTCGAGGACAGGGTCCCTGAAATTTCTTATTTCGCTGAAAAAATTACTTCTGGCATAATGGCAAAATGCGGCCAGCTTAAGTTAGCGCTCCCTGGCTTGGTCATCGAACCGGGACGTGCAATCGTAGCCCGGGCAGGAGTAGCATTTTATAAAGCGGGCAATATCAAAGATGTTGCCGGACCCCTGCGGTACGTTGCCGTTGACGGCGGGATGGCCGACAACATCAGGCCTGCCCTTTATGACTCCAGATACGAAGCCGTTTTAGCGGGTAAAATGAATGATAAGGATAGTGAACCTGTAACCATTGCAGGCCGTTTTTGTGAGTCTGGTGATATATTGGTGAAAAACATCAAATTGCCGCCTATCAAGGGTTCGGACGTGATTGCTATCCCGGTGTGCGGCGCATATTGTATTCCGATGTCCAGCAATTATAATGCCTCTCTTAAGGCTCCTATCGTGATGTTGGCGGATGGCCACGACCGGCTGGTACGCCGCCGCGAGACCTATCAGGACCTCACACGCTGCGATTCGCTGTAGGATTGGAGGCTAATTCATGTGGCCGATTGTAGGACATGAATCGGCGTTGGCTCGGCTCAAGCGCAGTTTGGAAAAAGGGAACCTGGGACACGCCTACCTCATCAGCGGTCCGTCTCATGTCGGCAAGATGACGATGGCCCTCACCCTGGCGCAAGCCTTGAACTGCAGTTCTTCGGATTCCCCTTGCGGCGCTTGCTCGCAGTGCCTGCGGATAATGGCTCTTTCGCACCCCGACGTTCAGGTCGTTACACTGGGTTCAGCTGTTTCCGAAGACGACCGTTCGCGCTCGGAAATCGGGAT
>CAZMDI010000198.1:0-3329 GCA_964564995.1 uncultured Dehalococcoidales bacterium | reverse complement strand
CTCTATCGGCTTCATCGGAGCGAACGGCACGCTGGACCTCAATATCGCTATCCGCACCATTATATCGGTCGGGGAGAAGGCATATTTTCAGGTCGGCGGAGGTATCGTTTACGACTCGGATCCCGAAGCCGAGTATGAGGAAACCCTGGATAAAGCAGCAGGACTTATCACCGCACTTAACGCTTCAGCAGGTCCTGACCAGGGTTTCGTATGATTCTAGTAATCGATAATTATGATTCTTTTACATATAACCTGGTGCAATACCTGGGTGAATTGGGCCATGGTTCGCAGGTTTTCCGCAATGACGCAATCACCCTGGGAGAAGTTGAGCTTCTTTCGCCTGCCTACATAGTAATCTCACCCGGACCCTGCACGCCGAATGAAGCAGGCATCTCCAACGACATCATCGCGCATTTCAAGGGTGTCATCCCGATCCTGGGTATCTGCCTCGGGCACCAGTGCATTGGCCAGATCTACGGCGCCAGAATAACGCGGGCGAAGGTCCCGGTACACGGAAAGCAATCACCGATTTTCCACGACGGCAAGACGATTTACAGCAACCTGCCGAACCCTTTTCTCGCCGGGCGCTACCATTCACTGGTAGTCGCCGAGGATAATTTTCCGCAGGCTTTGACAATTTCCGCCAGGACGAGCGAAGGTGAGATAATGGGGATAAGGGACGAGGTAAACATGGTAGAAGGTCTGCAGTGCCACCCGGAATCGATACTGACTCCCTGCGGCCATGATCTCCTGTCTAATTTTTTGCAGATTTACCTGCGGAAATGAAATGAGCGAAGTTGTATATCTTAACGGCCGGCTTATCAAAACCGGGCAAGCCTGGATTGCCCCATCAGATCAGGGCTTCCTTTACGGCGCAGGGGTGTTTGAAACTATGCGGACCTACAACGGCTGCATATTCTTGCTGGACAGGCACCTCGAGCGCCTGGTTTCCTCGGCCCATGTAATCGGTCTGGCAAACATCGACCCTGCGGGCCTGAAAGAAGCCTGCTGCAGCGTCGTTGCGTCCAACCGATTGGGGAGCGCAAGAGTCAGGCTGACGGTCAGTCGCGGCAGATTGAGTCCGTTCACCTCGATTTCGGGCACACCTACGATTCTAGTTCAGGCTCAACGGTATGAGCCCCCCGGCACTGAAAAATATCGCCTCGGCTACAGAGCTGTATTGTCGACTCAACCCCGTTACAGCAAATCCATGCTTGTTCGCCATAAAACAACCAATTATCTGGAGTGCCTGCTCGCTCGCGCACAGGCGCTCGGCGAGGGCAACGATGAAGCCCTGTTCATCAATGAGGCAGGTAACCTGACCGAAGGCACAGCAAGCAACCTTTTTCTGGCTGACCGGGATGGAACACTTTTCACTCCCCCGCTAGATGCAGGGCTGCTGCCCGGTATAACCCGTCGGTTCATGCTCGAATTAGCCGCTAAAATTGGGATCGAGATTATAGAGACAAATATCAGCCAAATCGACCTGAAAAACTTTAGTGAGGTTTTTGTTACCAGTTCGCTGATCGAGGTTATGCCTATCGCTTCGATAAAAGGTTCAGACGGAAGGGAATATTCCTTCGATCGTCAAGACACGGCCCACAGGTTTCAAGGAGCTTACCGTGAGGCAGTCCGGCAGGAATGCGGCAGACATGACCAATGATTCAAACCATTCAGCTGAATGAGAAAAATAATCCTTAATCCAGGTCAAGCAACCGATGGGCTCTTATGTTCGGTTTTTGCCCAGAGAAGCAGAGTCGAACTCAAAACTACAGTCAGGCACCCGGCTTCCTGAAAGGTTACCGCAAGAACGGGTGTGAGCAAGCCAAGGATGCTCAGGGTAAGCCCGATAACGTTGTAAATAATTGAAAAGAAGATATTCAGTTTAATGCGCCGGAGCACTTTATGAGACATCTGAACGAAGTCTACTACCCCCCCGATATCATCGCTCATCAAAGTCACGCCAGCCGTCTCGATAGCCACGGCAGTACCGGCGGCCCCCATGGCGATCCCGATGTCTGCCTGCGCCAGAGCAGGAGCGTCGTTGATGCCGTCGCCGACCATCGCCACCCGCTGCCCTCCCTTTTGAAAACGCTTGACGACTTCCATCTTCTGTTCAGGCAACAACTCGGCCTGGTAGTCGTCGACTCCGATGTTTCTCGCCACGGCGGCTGCCACGACAGGATTATCTCCTGTGAGCATGATAATCTTCTTAACCCCGCTTTTTTTCAGCGAAGCGATGGCCTGCGGGATGCCAGGACGGACCTCGTCGGCGATAGCGATAATGCCGGCGATTGCCTTGCCGTGTGAAACGAAAATAACCGTCCTTCCCTGGGCCACTTGGGCGGAAACAGCGGCTTTGATATCCGGACTCGCCAGAATGCCCCTGGCGTGCAATAATTCTTCATTCCCGATCAACAGTTCTTCGCCCTGCCAGCGCGCCAACACACCCTTCCCTGCTTCAACTTTGAACTCGTCCGGATCAGGAACATTGATACCCGCATTTTTAGCATAAGACAAAACCGCCCTCGAAAGGGGATGCCCCGAATATTTTTCGCCTATCGCGGCCAGGAGAAGCACTTCAGTCTCGGGATGCCCGTTGAAAGCACCCACTTTTACAACCTGGGGTTCCCCTATAGTAAAAGTGCCTGTCTTATCTACCAGAAGTATATCGAGCTTGCTGGCGAGTTCCAGAAAGATACCCCCTTTGACGAGGATGGCCTTTCTGGCCAAATTGGATATCCCTGCCGTTACCGCCGTTGGTGTGGCTATGGCGAAGGCACAGGGACAGGCGACCAGAAGCACAGATACTGCGACTTTGACGTCCTGCGAAACGATATATCCCAAAATTGCCAGGACTAATATCGTGGGGAAAAACCATGTAGTGAAACGGTCGGCAATCGTTTGCACGGGGGCTTTTGTCGCCTGGGCTTCTTCGGTAAGATGGACTATCCTGGCGAGAGTTGTATCCCGGCCGATTTTCGTAGTTTCAATCTCGAGACGTCCTGTTTCGTTGAGGGTCCCGCTGAAAACAGTGTCGCCTATTATTTTTTCCACGGGAATCGATTCGCCGGTGATGGGAGCCTGGTTGACTGCACCAGCCCCTCCTGTCACTGTACCGTCCACAGGGATACGTCCGCCAGGCCTGACGATCACGATATCTCCCACATGGACCTGGATTACCGGTATGGTGGATTCGTCTTGCCCTTGCCTCACCGTGGCCATTTGCGGGGCAAGATCGAGCAGACCCCGGATACTTTTTCTTGTATTGTCCAGTGTGTAAGATTCAAGGGCACTGGCTACCGACATGATGAAAATCACGATGGCTG
>CAZMDI010000197.1:0-3361 GCA_964564995.1 uncultured Dehalococcoidales bacterium | reverse complement strand
ATGGGTACTGCCATCAAAAAAAAGGTCAAGTCAGAGCTTGGCATAAACGTATCCGTCGGAATCGCGAATTCAAAGGTAGTTGCGAAAATCGCTTCTGACGCCTCCAAACCCGACGGCTTGATTGAGGTCGAACCCGGAGGGGAAGCCGCCTTTTTGTCACCCCTGCCTATCCGCCGGATGCCCGGCATAGGCGATAAAACCGAACCGGTCTTCAGAAGCCTCGGGATAGATACCATCGGTAAACTTGCACGTATGCCGGCCGAAAGCCTGAAAAAACTGCTGGGCAACCATGGGGAACACTTGAGAAACATGGCGCTTGGAATAGACGACAGCCCTGTGCACGCCCGGGAAGAAGCCAAATCAATGAGCCGCGAGACAACTTTTGACGAAGACGTGCATGACCGGTCGGTTCTGGAAGCCACGCTGAGGTATCTTTCGGAAAGGGTAGGGGCCGGGCTGCGACAGAACAGCAGGTTCGCCCGTTGCATCACCATCAAGCTGCGTTACACAGACTTCGTGACCATCACACGAAACCTTACCCTTCAACAGGTGACTGACGCCGATGGAGTCATCTTCGATGTTGGATTGAAACTGCTGAGGACCGCTCTTCTGAAAGAAAAAAAGGCTGTGCGTCTTATCGGGATAGGGGTCACGGGATTTTCGGAATCTGGTCGGCAACTCAGCCTGTTGGATGACACAACCCTGGGGTTAGAAAAGCTAGATAAAGCCGTCGACCGCATTCGGGCGAAGTACGGGTTCGGAGCCATACAGACCGGGCGCACCATGAAACTCAAGGAAATCTTCGAGGAGAACGAGCGCGGATACAACCTGCACACCCCAGGCCTTTCGCGCTAGGAAGACTTTGCCGCGGGTTCATGCGGGTGTTAAACTGAAGCTAGAATATGAGGAGGCACAACCTTGAATCCTACAATCGTCAAAGCCGTAATCGTAGTTACTTTCGCACTTGTGTTTTATTCGATAGGCGTCATTCTGGAGCAGCGCCGGTCACGCATAACGAGAGCAGTACTTGCTTTCCTTGCAATCGGGGTGACCCTGGATATTACCTCCACCGTTTTGATGATACTTGGTTCTTCGCACATAACCATCCACGGGTTCATAGGCTGGTCGGCGCTTGCCGTCATGCTGACCGATGCGGTGCTGATCTGGAGGCACTGGACCCGTCAAAAAGACGGGGTGGTATCAAGAGGGCTCAATCTATACACCCGTTACGCCTATAGCTGGTGGGTGGTGGCGTATATCGCTGGGGCTGTAATTGCATCTACTCTGAAATGATCCAACAAAAACATAAATGGCAAGCTTTCAGCCTGCCATTTCTAGTCTGGCACAGCAAGTCAATCCATCCATTCGGCAGTTTCAAGCATACCCGCATAACTGCCTTTTTCGTCCTTTACCGCGATATATAGAACCCGCACTTTTCTCCCGTTTTTTTCGGCAGAGAACTCTGAGAAGCCTTTTTCCCCTCTCCTCAATTCTGCGATAACCCTGTCTACCTCCGCCCTGCTTACCTGGTGGTGGCAATTTTGGACCGTCGTGCCGAGTATTTCAGGTGTACGGCTAAAAATACGGTACTCGCTGTAATACCGGATGATATCGTGTTCATCAACATAAGTGACATCCATCGGCAATGCCTTCAGGATACTTGTAACCGTATTTTGCGGTAATTCTCCGGGCATAGCGATCTCCTAGGACAGAATGACAGAATATAACATTAAAATGTGCTGATTGCCAGTCGAATATTCGCCGGGACATCCGTATGAACGGAGATTTGCTCCGGGTTGACAAACTTGCCCGTGCGCGCCCAACGGATTATAATCTTTATTCTACCGCCGTTATAAGGAGATCACCGCCATGACTGCTTATGCTTTTTTCCAGAAAAAGTTCGTGCCCATGCCGGAAGCCAAAATCGGTGTCATGACACAGGCCCTCCACTACGGCACCGCCCTTTTCGAAGGCATCCGGGGTAACTGGAATGTTGAAAAAGGCGAGATGTACCTCTTCCGCCTCAAGGAACATTACCAGCGCATGCACAACGGAGCCAAACTTTTAAAAATTTCACTTGATTATTCCATAGAAGAAATGGCCCGTCTGACGGTCGAACTCATAAAGAAGAATGAGCTAAAGGAAGATTCTTACGTACGCCCTCTAGCATATAAAAGCACTGAACAGATGGGGGTCCGGTTGCACAACCTGGAAGACGATTTCCTGATGTTCGCCATCCCGTGGGGACGATACCTTGATACCGACGCCTGCAAATGCGGCGTTTCTTCATGGCGAAGACCTGACGATAACACGATACCCACTTCCGTCAAAGCGACAGGCATGTACATCAATAATGCACTCGCCAAGACCGAGGCGGTTGAAAATGGCTACGACGAAGCTATCATGCTTTCGCCCGACGGACATGTTTCAGAGGGAAGTGGCGAGAACATATTCCTGGTGATCGACGGCAAACTGCACACACCCGCTACTTATAACAACATCCTCGTCGGTATCACGCGTGATACTGTCATGCAACTCGCGAAGCACGAACTCGGTATTGAAACCATCGAGAGGTCGATTGATCGCGCGGAACTGTATTCCTCACAGGAGTGCTTCCTGACCGGAACCGCCGCGCACCTTACACCAGTTTCCGAAATCGACCACCGTCCTCTGGGCGACGGTCTAGTCGGCCCAGTGACCACGAAACTCAAGAAACTCTATTTCGATGCTATCCAGGGTAAATTGCCGAAATATATGGACTGGTGTACCCCGGTTTACAAGAAGTAAACAATTAATTAGGTTTATAAAATAAAAAGGGCTTCTTTTCAGGAGCCCTTTTTATTTTAATCGAGAAACTGAAATCAGGTCCGGGTTTTAGCAATGTCTTCGCCTACCCGGGCTACTCCTGTCACGCCGGTAACAGTGTCGATCCGGCTCATGATCCGGCTCAACTGGGGCAAACCCGTAGTTTCTACATCGAAATACAGCGAGGTGGTATGGTCCTTGTGTTCATTAACATTCATGTTGGAAATATTGACCTTCTCTTCCGCAAGGAGAGTTGAGATATCGCGAACAAGCCCCACCCTGTCCCAGGCCTCCACCTGCATCTTTACAGGGTAATGCACATCGGCCTGTCCCCATTCGACGCGAACCAGGCGTTCTTTTTCATCTTCATGAGTTATGTTGTAACAATCCTGCCTGTGTATAGTGATTCCCCGATTACGGGATGGTATTATTCATGGATTTGATATTAGCGAAGAAGGCGAATTAGTTATCGAGACACTTATTAGAGATGAGAGAGGGAAAGAAAGTCTCGGTAAAGGAATTATGGATGTTACTAGACTAGACATTGAATTTGCAG
>CAZMDI010000196.1:0-3392 GCA_964564995.1 uncultured Dehalococcoidales bacterium | reverse complement strand
CCAGATATCGTATTGCTGGGTTCGGACCTGGCGAGTCAGACCGGGCTTGAACTCGGAGGACGCATCGCGCGTAATTTTCCCAATACCCGTGTTGTCATCATGAGCTCGAACCCCAACGACCAAACACTTTTCGATGCTATAAGGAGCTCGGCTGTGGCTTGTCTTGCAAAAAATTCCACGTCTGAAGAACTTATAGGTATCGTCCGCAGGGCTTCCAGCGGGGAGTATCCCATCAATGAAAGTGTGATGAACAGGCCGCTGGTGGCCCGGCAGGTGCTGCACGAGTTTCAGAATATGGCGCAGCTCGGAACAAATATCGTAACACCTCTGACTTCGCGCGAAACACAGATACTCACCTACGTGGCCGAAGGGAACACCAACAAGCAAATAGCCAAAGAGCTCAACATAAGCGAACAAACTATCAAGAACCATGTAAGCGCCATTTTGCGCAAACTTAACGCTAACGACCGCGCTCATGCCGTAGTATTGGCTATCAGGCGAGGGCTGATCCAGTTGGGGGGAAGCCAATAGTAACGCGAGCTGATACTTATGGTATTTTTGAGGCTCGTGATAGAATGATTTTGGAATGTAAATAAATAAAATTGATTTGAGAGTGTTTTATGGTCGCTAAAACAGCCACTCTTGACACCAGAAAGCAACTGGAAGATCGTCTGCGGTCTTATCTGGAGTCACATGGTTATCAGGTTATAGCGTCTGCCCGGCGTACAGGAAAGTCCGGGATAGAGCATGCTTTCGACTTGCTAGCACAGAATGACGACGGTTTCACCATGCACTTGATGGCGTTCACCATTTTAGTGGGAGGCGACCGACAGGCGACGACAGCCACGATATTCGATTTTGCCAACAACGCTTATGACGCCGGGATCAAAGACAGGATCATCGTAGCCGACCCGCCTCTGGATAACGAAAGCCGGCAAATGGCTGAGAAACTGCGTATCAAGGTTGTAGAGGAGGATAAACTCGAGTCATTCCTGATAGCTCCACCTGCAAAGACTCGCGCCACGGTTTTCCACTTCGATAACAAACGCGCCTTGATGGATAGCCTTGTAAACCTTGGCTATACCATCGAAGAAAACACTAAAATAAGCGGAAGAACGGGAGTTGAATATTCCTTTGACATTTTGGCTTATGCTTCGAGTGATCGAATCGCTCACAGTCTGGCTATCGACATACTCGGCGGATCAAAGGTCATAGAACTGGAGAGCGTGGTGTTTTTCGAAGCCAAGGCTTTCGATACGGGAGTAGACGATAAAGCCATCGCACTTCAGGACGCAGAACTCAGCCCCCGCGCAAAGATGTTCGTAGAAAACAAAGGTATCAAAATACTGGGGTTAGGCAACTCGATTGTCGAAGAAATACCCGTCCTGGTTGTCGAAGAAAACCCCACGGAAACTGCGAAAAATGCAGGGCCGGCGGGAGACCATACACAACTCAGAAAGATGGCAACGCCCGAAGCGGTGCAGATGATACCTGAAGTACTGGCGCGCCGCTACAACGCTATCCCCATAAGCATATCGGGCAACACCATGGTCGTTGCCATGGCTGATCCCAGCGATATCCTGGCGTTGGAGGCGTTCGCTTTTCAAACCCATAAACGCATCAAACCGATGGCTGCTACAGCCAAAGAAGTGCGAGATGCCATCGATTTTAGCTACAAGGGATATGGCGAGATCGAGAAACAGGTATCCATCATCCAGACATCTACCAGTGTTTTCGATGACAAGCTGGCGATGGACGCCGCAACCAATACGCCGCTGGTGCAGGCCCTCAATCTGATCATCGACGAAGCCGTTAAAGCCAGAGCCTCCGATATCCATATCGAACCCCAGGAGAAACGGCTGCGCATACGGTATCGCATCGACGGCACCCTCCAGGACATGATGTCTTTGCCTGTAAGTATTCATTTGGCTTTAATATCGCGTCTTAAAATCCTGTCTGAGTTAAATATCGCGGACCACTTCCACGCGCAGGACGGGCAATTTTCTACCGAGTCGAAGTCCAGAAAGATAGATATCCGCGTCGCGACCTCGCCGACGGTGTACGGTGAAATGGCCGTATTGCGGCTGTTGGACAAATCTACTGCTACTCGCGGTCTGGCTGATCTGGGATTCTTGCCTGAGAGTCTTGCCAAATATGATAAATTGCTCAAGGTCCCCTACGGGATGTTACTCGTAAGCGGCCCGACGGGCGCCGGTAAAACGACTACACTATATGCTTCGCTGAGCTCTCTGGACACGATGGGCCGCAATGTGATCACCGTTGAGGACCCTGCCGAGTACAGGTTCGATGACATCAACCAGATACAGGTGAACAACCAGGCCGGTATTACCTTTGCCAGCGGCCTGCGTTCCATCCTGCGGCTTGACCCCGACGTTATTTTGGTGGGTGAAATCCGCGATGCGGAAACTGCCAATATCGCCGTCCAGGCCGCGTTAACCGGGCATCTGATGCTTTCTTCCATCCATGCAAACGACACAATCGGCGTCCTGTACAGGTTGATAGACCTTGGCGTGGAGCCATTCATAATCGCTTCAGGTGTGATCGGCATCGTGGCCCAGCGCATGGTACGGCGCCTTTGTCCGGATTGTCAGCATACCGTCGAAGCCTCCCCGGCTGAACAATTATCATACGAAAGAGAAATGAAAGAAAAGCGCACGAAATTCATCTATGCGAGCGGCTGCAAGACTTGCGCTTTCACGGGTTACCTCGGCCGCATAGGTATCTTCGAAATACTGGCGATGAGCGATACAATCCGCCGCATGATTATCGGCGGGGCTACACCGGCCGACATCCGTAGTGAAGCCATCAAAGAAGGCCTGATAACCATGACGCATGACGGTATGCTGAAAGTCCAGATGGGCCTTACCACGCCCACCGAAATCATACGTACCACGTATTCGATCGAATAACCGGGGGAATAAGATGGATTTTACTTATGTAGCCTACAATAAGGGCCGCAAATTAACCAAAGGAAAGCTAAGCGCCTCTAACGAAGGGGCGGCTAACAGTCTCTTAAACGCAAGCGGATTTCAGGTGCTCAGTTTGAAAGCGAAACCCGCGTTTTTGAATTCAGAAAAACTTAACATGTCGTTGAGCAAGGTAAACCCTAAAGAAGTCATAATGTTTTCGCGCCAGATGGCTTTGCTTTTGAGTTCCGGCACCGACATCGTAGCGTCTCTCGAGTTGCTGCAAACCCAGGTTACCGATAAAGAATTGAAAAAAAGGCTGTCCGAAGTAGCTGCCGATATCCGGGGCGGATCATCTCTCTCCAACGCGATGCGGAAGCATCCCCGAGTTTTCCCCGCGCTTTACTGGAGGGCCGTCTCCGCAGGCGAAAAAAGCGGAAGCATGGAAACCGTCATGCGGCAGAT
>CAZMDI010000195.1:0-3417 GCA_964564995.1 uncultured Dehalococcoidales bacterium | reverse complement strand
ACGGCATATGACGCATTTTTCCTATTCCGGGCGGTATCCGGCCTGCCTCAGCAGGTGCAGTTCGAAGTATCGCAGGAGCAGGTCTTTGTCTGTTGCCCCCGGGAGCTGTTCGAGAGTGAACGCCAGGAGGTTGAATATCTGGGGGTCTTCGGTTTCCTGGGGAGTAAACTGGTTGACCATTTCGGTGATATAAAGCGCGTAAGAAAGGAGGTCCAGGTCGTTCTTAATCGCCAGGAAAGGTTTGAGGGTTTGGCTGCCTATAACAGTATCGATATTTTTCCCGCGAGCCAGCGTAACAAGGGAATAAGAAAGCATTTCCAGGTGGCCGGAAAGTTTGCTGCTGGGTTTGCGCACAGCTTTAGCCACACCCTGGATCTTGCCCATTTCCGGGGTATAAAACGTCAGTATTCGATCCGCTTCGCCAAGCTTGGTTTTCTTGATCACGATAGCCGGGGTCTGGTAAGTGCGCGGTTTGGTCATTTAAGTGATTAACAGTATATCATTTGGGAATGTGACCCGGCCAAAGACGGTCTGTTTCGTGGCAGCCCGGTTTTGTCTAAAGGGCCGCCCGGGCTATCAACCCGATAGTGATACCACCGGCCAGGCCTGTCGCCAGGATTGGGATATATGCTCGGGTGATAATGGCCGAAGGCAAACTTAGGGCAAAAGCCAGCAAAGCCCCGACCGTGATCACATTCATATCAAGCCTGACATTGGGGATTAGAAACCCGGTCAAAAAACGCTCGATGAACGCCGAAGAGATTGCTTCGAGTTTTTTGCGTCTGTTTTCAGTTTTCATCGGCAACATGATCAGGACATCAACTGCCCCGAACCCCAACCCGCATAATACTCCCAAACCGATAGCGCTCATCGTTTTATCCCTCTCTTCATTTGTCTCTTTTTTCCAGCCTTTTCCGCACCGGCTCGCCGGTCAATTCCCTGATAGCGTCGGCCGCTATCCATTTTGCAGATTTTGAGTCGATTTTTTGAATCTCGCGAGCTACTTCGACCGCGCGTTTGTTAAGGTTGAGGTTCTTCTTGCCGATGTTCCTGAGCGCCCAATTAACGGCTTTCCTGACATAATTGCGTTCGTCTTTCGATTCCCGGATTATCATGGGAAAAAATTGTTCGAATTCGCCGTCAGACATTTTTTTGTGATAGAACGAGATTTCGGCTATGAGTGAAAAAGCGGCCCGTTTAACAAATTCTTCATCGCGGGACGACCACTCGTGGATCTTCTGGATGACAAAGGGTGTCTGGGCGATAAGGGCTGATACCTGGTCCACGATGTCCCATGTATCGAAGTCTGCGACCCACCGTTCGAGCTGTTCTTCAGTCACCTGTTTCGGGTCATCGATAAGGCCTGCCAGGATGCGTGCTTCATGAAACCCGGAGTTCCACAACTCGAGCGCGAGCGCGTGGTTGTGTTTCATCTCTTTGGCGATCTCTCGCAGGGTGTACATCGAGATACCCAGGGTATTCGCGCCGTCGATGCCGAAGCGGGCCATCCCTGCCGCGTTTTCCGGGTTGGCGAGCGACTTCAGGCGGAGGATGACGCGGTCATATTCAGCCGACATGCTTTTAAACTTCCCTACAGAAATATGCCTCGAAGTGAAGAATTAAAACCATTTCTTGCGTTTGAAATAACCGATCATAACTAGCGCTACCGCCAGCATGAAAGCCAGTAAAGCCGGGTAAGTCCAGGCCATTTTAAGTTCAGGCATGTGCTGGAAGTTCATGCCGTAAATGCCGACGATGAATGTTAGTGGGATAAAAATGGAAGAAAGTATCGTGAGCACTTTCATGATCTCGTTCAGTCGGTTGCTAACGCTTGACAGGTAAACGTCCACGAGTGTGGAAATCATGTCTCTGTAGTTTTCGATGGTGTCTATAACCTGGATAGTGTGGTCATAGATATCCCGCAAATATATCTTGGTGGAAGCTTTTACAAGGGTGTTTTCATCGTGCCCCAGGGCGTTTACGACCTCGCGAAGGGGCCAGACGCCTTTTCGAAGAATAAGCATTTCCCGTTTCAGGTGGTATATCGCCGGGAGAGTCGCCCGGGTTGGCGCGAGGAGCAGCTTTTCTTCGATCCCCTCGAGATCTTCTCCTGCTTTTTCGAGGATGATGAAATAGTTATCTACGATGGCATCCATAAGCGAATATGCCAGATAATCCGCGCCCTCTTTTCTAACCTGGCCTTTATTTTTCCTGATCCGGTCGCGCAAACTGTCCCAGACGTCCCCTACATCTTCCTGGAAAGAAAGGACGAAGTTCTTTCCGAGTATCAAACTCACCTGCTCGTTATTGACCTCGCCGAGGTTCTCGTCGTAGTTAAGCATCCGTAAAATGATGAAGATGTAATCCCCGAAATCCTCGATTTTCGGACGCTGCTGCGTGTTGACGATATCTTCCTGGATAAGCGGATGGAGGCCGAAGTGGTTGCCGATCTTTTCGATAATAGAGACGTCATGCAGACCGTCGATATTTATCCAGGTAACCGTTTGCGTGTCGCGAAAAGGGAACGTTTCCTCGATATTCTGGACGACGGTTTCCTGGAATCGCTCGGGGTCATAATCGATGATGGTGACGAGGGTTGGTTTACCGGATTCCTCCCCGATATGTACCAGCGTTCCGGGCGGTAGCCCGGATTTTTCCGAGCGCGGAGTTTCGCTCATGGTTTAGAAACACCCCCACTGAATTTTACAAGTTCTTTTACCGTGCTATGTACCGGCGTCGAATAACAGTTCCGGTCCTAAAACTCCTGGCGGCCTTCGATAGCACGGCTCAGGGTTACGTCGTCGGCATACTCAAGCTCAGTCCCGAATGGCAGCCCCCGCGCTAGCCGTGTGACTCTGAGTCCCAGAGGGGTTATGAGCCGTTTGAGGTACATCGCGGTGGTTTCACCTTCGACGGTAGGGTTGGTCCCGAGGATAACTTCCGTGATCCCGCCTGCTGAAAGCCGGGCCATCAGCTCCTTCAGGCGGATATCGCCTCCGCCGACGCCCTCGGTGGGAGATATGGCCCCGTGCAGAACATGATACCGCCCCTTGTAGATGCTCATATGTTCCAGCGCGAGTATATCCTGCGGTTGCTCCACGATCAGGATCAGTGCCGGGTTGCGTTGGGGGTTCCGGCATATCTGGCATACGTCGGTGTCGGTGATATTGAAACAGCAGGAACAGAGCTGGGTTTTCTGTTTAAGCGACAACAGTGCGTCGGCAAGGGCCTGCGTCTGTTCGACGGATGCCCTCAGCATGTAATAGGTGAGCCGTTGGGCGCTCTTGGGACCTACGCCGGGGAGTTTGCTGAATTCTTGTATCAGGCGGTTGACCGCATCCGTAGCCTGCGGTAATATTTTTTCCACGATTTGCTCCGTTTACTCAGGTCAGTCCAGGTATCTTCAACACGCCGGTT
>CAZMDI010000194.1:0-3431 GCA_964564995.1 uncultured Dehalococcoidales bacterium | reverse complement strand
CGGCAGGTACTGATGGATCCGGCCCCCGTTACGGTGCCCGACGACCAGGGCCGAGAACTCGCTTCGGAGTAATTTTGAGAGTTGGGGGTTGGCCTGGAATATGGCTTCCTCGTCCGGTTCGTTTTTGCCGCGTGCTATCGGTTTTCTGCCGGGCTCTAGCCCTTCGGTGACGGCGTGGCAGACGACCGCGAAAAGTTCATTGGCGTTCTCGCCTGTCTTGACAAGGCTCCCCAGAGGCGGGAGGTCATAAAGTTCATAGCACTGGGCGGTAAATCCTGTTGTAGAGGCTTCTATCACCTCGCCAAGACGCTGGCTCGTTACATTCATATGACTTCCTCACTAATTCAGTTGAAGAGGGGGAATCAACCCCGTCATCAACTAGACATAATGTTATATCACGTTAAATTCACGGTTATTAAACCCACCTCGTGTTTTTACTCCTTGCCTTGGCTGAGGTGGTTTGCGGCATGTGCTCATCAGCCATGGATATTTCCACCAGCTGTTGAAAATTCCGACGATCGGCTCCGGTTACCACAGCTTGTTCATGCGCTTCTGAAAGGACTGCTGGATAACCTTGTCCGCGCCGGCACTGGTCCAGGAGCAGAGCATGGGTTAGGCCGAGTTTACCCGCATCACGGGCGATCCACTCGGGTATCTCCACCCTGGCTATTTCGTCCTCGAGTTTTATATAGAAAAAATTGACCCTGTGGCGCCCGTAGTTCTCTCTGACTATTTTAGATTGGCTGGTAAACAGGGCCGAACGCTCTCCGGCTCCCAGAAGGTTATCGAAAAGGTCCCGGTCCTGGACCCCGGAAACGGCGTCGCAGGCGCGTTTCCCTATATTTATCTCTCCGCAAAATTTGTCGCAGTCGGCAGTTTCGTGGGGGCATATCGCGAGGCGGAGTACATTTACCACATCAGTCGATCGCGGAAAGCTGATAAAACTGGACAGCGAGAGTGGTCTTTCCTGTGCCAGGGCCATCATGTCGTCCAGGCACTTTATAAACCCCTTATCCAGCAGCTGTTCGACTACAAAATCAGGAAATTCCTTGCTTGATAATCCCCAGAGTATAAGCGAGCCGTCGATGACGGCGAGCGCGGTCCTGTCGTTGGGCAGTTCGGCAGCCATGTCTGCGAGGTGGCGGCATTCGTCTACAGAGCGCTTGATATTCAGAAGTGCGCCTTCGATGACCTGCTCTTTTGTCCCGCCTGATATGACCAGGTCCTTGGTATCGGCGCAAAGTTGAGGAAGGCTTTGAAGCTCAGCTCCTGGATCTTTCCCGTAATCCAGGCGGACCCGGCCTATGTTGATGAGATAGCAGCGCGCGGATTGATGCCTGTCAACGTCTATCTGAGACCCGTCGGTGGCGATTACGCTAAAATCGGAAGGCATTACGTCTGGAGGTGCGTGCGAGCCAAGCGGCTCGACCAGTCCGGCCACAAGGAAGGTTGTTTTGCTTTTTGAGGCTTTACGTTTCAGCGTTTCGAAGTCGACAGACCTGTCAACAAGCAGGGTGAGTGCCCGGGCAAGGTGTTCCTGCCTCTCCTGCCCGCCGGCTTTGAGCTGGCCAATCATCTCTCCGATCTGTCCGGCTACACGGCTCAAGTCCAGCATCAGTTTCCCCTTTCAGGTCGGCTCAAGTATAGTCGAAAACTAAAAGAGGACTCAAGCTGGGACAAAATTGACCGAAAAAGGTTATAAAGGGGCATCTTTGGGGGCAACTTTCAATAATCCGCAAGCGGTAATATGAACCTGATCAAGTAAGATGTCCTGATCAAGATAACTTTAAACTACCATTTTAAGCCCAAATCAATTCAGAGCATGCCGGCATCCGCTCCTGGTTAGATGCTATAATTTCACATCATGTGGGCGTTGATAACCTTGGTTGTGGGAGTGTCGTTTTCCGGGGTCGTGGCTCCGGGACCGTTTTTTGCCGTTACGCTGGCAAAAAGTTATAAATCCCCTTGGGCCGGCACACTGATGGCCCTCGGGCACGCCGTCATCGAGATTCCCCTCATACTTCTCATCTATTTCGGCTTCTCCCATTTTTTTCAGATTGATGCCGTTCAGGCTGTGCTGAGTCTTGCCGGAGGGGCGATGATAGTTTGGATGGGGGTGGGCATGTTTCTCGACCGCGCGAAGGTTGTCCATGAAGGTAAAGATTTGCCATATCCGACTTTTGTCGCGGGAATAGTGATGAGCGCTGTAAACCCGTTTTTTCTGCTTTGGTGGGCCACCGCCGGAAGTCTTCTGGTCTTGAAATTTCTGGTGTACGGGATCGGGGGCTTGTTGGTTTTGATAGCCGCCCATTGGATTTGCGACCTGGTCTGGCTGAGTTTTGTATCTGTCTTTATCAACCGGACGCACCATTTCCTTGGTAAAAAGTTCCAGGAGTGGCTGTTTATAGGTACAAGTTTGTTCCTGCTGGTTTTCGGTTTGCGTTTTATTATTACCGGGATCCAGACTTTCATCAAATAGGAGGGTGGTTCTGTGCCGGTGGGAGTGGTCTATGGCCCGATCTTTCTTGAACACGATACCGGGGAACACCTTGAAAGCGCCCGGCGTTTGAAGGCCGTTATTCAAAAACTCCAGGAAACCGGACTCTGGAACAAACTGGTTCACATTGCCCCTGCCTCTGCAAGTGTCCGGGACCTGTTGAGGGTCCATAGCGAAAAGCATGCCGATTACATTCGCCGGCTTTCGGAAGCCGGTGGGGGTCGTGTAGACGCTGACACTATTGTCTCTCCGAGGTCTTATGATGCTGCGCTATTCGCTGCCGGAGGAGTAAAACGGGGGCTTGAAGCGGTCATGAACGGCGATTTGGTCTCGGCCTTCGCGCTCGTGCGGCCGCCTGGGCACCACGCCACGCGGGACCGGGCGATGGGTTTTTGTCTTTTCAACAATATTGCGGTTGCAGCGGCCTGCGCGTTGGATACTTTTAAGTTAAGCCGTGTCCTTATCCTAGATTTTGACGTCCATCATGGGAACGGCACCCAGGATATTTTCGCCAGCGAACCGCGAGTGTCTTATGTCTCGGTGCACCAGTCGCCGCTTTACCCCGGAAGCGGCACTATTTACGAACGCGGTGCTGGCAATATTTTTAATATCCCGTTGCCGCCCTTTTCAGGGGATGATGAGTATTACCGGATTTATGACGAAATCGTAATGCCTGTGGCTTCCAGGCTCAAACCAGAGATTATCCTTGTATCGGCAGGTTTCGACGGTCACTGGAGCGAAGAGTTGGCTTCGATGTCGCTCACGATAAAAGGATACGCAAATATCATGCGTCGGATAAATGCGCTCGCAGGGGAATTTTGCAGAGGACGGATTGTGATGGCCCTTGAGGGCGGATACAATCTCGAAGCGTTATCCGGCGGGATAAGGGCTGTTTTCGATGTTCTTATGGGGAATATCGACGCCCCGGATCCGC
>CAZMDI010000193.1:0-3471 GCA_964564995.1 uncultured Dehalococcoidales bacterium | reverse complement strand
ATACCGCTAAAAATGTATCTCCGGCGGCGTCCTTCGTTTTCGGCACCACCATCAACCTGACCCCGCTTTCCGGCACCGCCGGGGTTGTAGTCGCCGTGAAAGGAAGCGGTTTTAACGGCGGCGTGCCTATCTTTATTACCTATGACGGATCAGCCGTAGTTACCACGCCGGCTCTGGTCACCTCGTCCCCCCTTGGGGTGGCGGCTCCCGCCGGCATGTTCAGCGCTACCTTCACCGTGCCGGGAGGCCTCGCCGGGATACACGAGGTGGTCGCATCAGACGGAACTAACGTGGTAAGTGGCTCCTATACATCTTCGCTGTCAGCCGCGATCAATCCGGTTACCAGTGCCGCCATACCAGGTTACGTCGGTCAGACGATCACCATAAACGGGTTAGGCTTCAACCCCACCAGCACCGTCAGCGTCAGTTACGATACCACCCAGGTTGTTTCAGTCACCGCGACGGCCACCGGGGGATTTACGGCTGCTTTTAAATCTCCTGCGTCAAAGGCGGGATCACACACCATAACAGTAAGCGACGGCATCAACAGCCGCAATTTTGTGTATTTCATAGAATCTGTACCACCGGCGGCGCCGATGCTGGCCAGCCCCCTGAACATGGCCGACGCCGTGCAGCCCGTGATTTTCGCATGGGGAGCGGTATCCGATGCCTCAGGAGTGACTTACACACTCCAGGTATCCCAGGACCCGGGCTTTAACACGCTGATCCTGAGCCAGGCAGGACTGCAAACGCCAACTTTTACCCTCGGCGCTACCGAGAAGCTCCCTTCTTCCAGCGCAGATCATCCTTACCTCTGGCGCGTGATAGCTGTGGACGGCACAGGCAACCCCGGTCCCGCTTCGGAAATCTGGACCTTCAGCATCGGTTTTTCCCTGGATTCCATGCCAAAGGGATTGCTGTTTGCTGTCGGGCTTGCAGGGCCGATATTGCTGGGCGGGGTCGCATTTTTAATCATGAAGCTCTTGAAAGGCTAACAGCTGATGATTTTAAGGCAATTTCATCAAGGCATTCATCATAAATACAGGGTCAGCCTGCACCGGATCCAGCCGGCAGATAATATATTTTTGATCGCCTTTAATTATTCTGGCCCATTCAGGGTCAAAAATATGGCCCTGGACCGGCCATTATTACACCGCCGGGACTTACCATTTCCATCAGGTACATGTAAAATACTTGATGATGAAGGAAATGCAAATGCACGGTATCTTCAATATCATCGTTGAGCGAACCACAAGTTGTCAGATTTCTTTACGAAAGGATCTATCCTATGGCCAATAGTAAAATACTTAGAGTCGAAGACGAAGCCATCACCGCGCAGGACATCGCTTTCAGCTTGACAGGCTTGGGTTACGAAGTGGTGGGGATAGCTTCAAACAGCAGCGACGCGATGCGCCTGTGCGAACAATTCCATCCGGAACTGGCTTTGATGGATATCGTCATCAAGGGGCACCTCAATGGTACTGCCACAGCACTGGAGCTTCGCCGCAGGTATAATATCCCTGTTGTATATTTAAGCGCCTATTCGGACACCCTTACACTAAATAACGCTCAACAATCCGAGCCGCTGGGATATCTGACGAAACCTTTCAACGAAAATGATTTGAAGACCACCGTCGGGATGGCGCTGATCAAGGCCAAAGCCGACATAGAACGAGACGCATTGTTAAAACGGCTTCAGGAAGCTCTGGGTAACGTCAAGACACTTTCCGGCTTTATCCCAATCTGCGCCAAGTGCAAGAAAATACGGGATGACCAGGGTTTCTGGCAGGCGGTAGAATCTTATATCAGCCGGCACTCGGAAGCGGAGTTCTCCCATAGTCTTTGTCCGGATTGCCTGGTAACTCTGTATCCTGATTTATATCCCCCGCAAAATGATCCTGCGTGACAGGATTGTGCCTGTTATGGCGCTTACAGCCAAAAAAGGCCAGCTCTTCATAAGTGGACCACTGCAGATTAACCCGATTCACCGGGATGGTGCATTGAATGATCGATAAAATGGAAGTATCGATTACGAAATTAAGAGCCCTCGTCGTTGACGATGAACCCGAAATGCGGCGTTTGCTGTCGCGAGTTTTGGGCAATATGGGCTATTTCTGTCGTGAAGCTTCCAACGGTCTTGAAGCTCTCGAGGTCCTGCAGACCGAACGATTTGAACTGATACTCCTGGATATCTCGATGCCGGTCAAATCAGGACTGCAGGTTTTGTCAGAGATCAAGGGCAGGGACATAAACTCCGCAATCATAATGGTTACCGGGGTCGCCGATATCCAGACAGCGATCACCGCGATGGAACGTGGTGCATACGACTATTTGCTTAAACCCATCGACCAAAGCTTATTCCGGTCTGTAGTAGTGCGGGCATTGGAAAAACGCCGCCTGCTCCAGGAAAACAGGGAATACCAGTTGCAGCTTGAGCAAAAGGTCAAAATTCAAACCGAAAAGATACGTGACTCTTTTCTCAATTCGGTAAAATCTCTGGCCGCAGCCATCGAGGCGAAAGATAAATATACGTCAGGCCATTCACAAAGGGTAACTGACGTAGCCATTGTTATTGCTCAGAGATTAGAGTTAGGGGACGATATCGTCGATAAAATCAAAATAGCGGGGATGCTGCACGATATCGGGAAGATCGGTATAAGCGACACGATATTATTGAAACCAGGCGGACTGAGCGAAGAGGAACGCGGGCAGATTAAAAACCACCCCTTGATCGGTGAACGGATCCTGGAGCCCCTGATCGAAGACCCCGAAATCCTCTCCATGATCAAGCATCATCATGAACGGTATGACGGCAGTGGATACCCTGACGGTTTAGGCTACCATTTGCCTGAAGATGGCCTTTGTGGGCAGGAAAGAGTTAAAGACACAGGCGGTTTAAGCACCGGTGTGATGGTATTGACGTTAGCAGATGCCTGGGATGCGATGACCTCCAACCGGCCTTACCGCAACGCCATGAATCAGGAAACCGCTTGTGCTGAAATCGAAAAGGGCCGGGGCACACAATTCAAGCCCGAAATCGTAGATGCTTTTTTAGGATTGCTCGCGGACAGGATAATCCGCGTTTGATCTATTGCGTGCATCCCGCCCGGATCGATCTTTGCGTCGGTTTGACCGGGTTCAAACTTCAGAAATAACCCCCGTTGTGTTGCGGTCAGTAAATCAAAACTACTCCGGTTCCCCGGAACATGCGGAGTGCCTGCAAAGCCGTAATTCGATTTTGGTAATGCCACTTTCGAGATTTTCCTGTAGCAGGTGCTGAAGTAAATCCGCCTTTTGCTTGGCCTTGTCCAGTTGAGCGTACAAACTGTCCCCGGTTCTCGAAGGGCACACATCGATGCAGAGCGTCTGTTGTTGCCGATAAAGGCTCAGTTTGGCCACAGGTTGACCGCCCGGGAAGCAAAGACAATCACTGATACGCAATATACCCGCTAAATACTTGGCTACAACCTG
>CAZMDI010000192.1:0-3472 GCA_964564995.1 uncultured Dehalococcoidales bacterium | reverse complement strand
CCATACGTGTTTCCGCGGGCTTTGAGGTGACCGATTTGTCGGGAAAGACACGTATCCACACCTTCCCGCCACGGCGCACGCTGCGCACTATTGCACGGCGGGCTGCTTCAATCTGACGAGCTGTCATCCACGACGATCCCATCGCCTGCAAGGCATAATCCCCGAAAGCCAGCGTCGCTCCGGCGTGAGCCGAACCGCTGCGGCGGCCTTTATGTGTTTTCCTAAATTTTACCCGTTTTGGTTGTAACATCTGGTTCCCTCTAACTCACAGAGTCTGAGACCCCGCTATTCTTCCTTTTGAGTTTTGGTCTTCGTTTCTTTGACGCCCTCTGCCTTGGCTTTGGCGACCTTGGCTTTTACCGGTTTTTCCTCAGCTTTTTCCTCAACCTTTGCGGTTGGGGTTTCTGTTTTCCTGACGCGAGTCTTAACTTTTTTCTCTTCTTCTTTCACAGCGTCGGCTTTAGCGACGATGTCGTGAGCCATTTCTTTCACTTCGACTGCAGGGCTCTCGATCTTTTTCTTAGCCCTGGGTTTTTTTACTTCTAAAGTTGAATCTGTCGTATCTTTAACAGGTGCTTCCGTCATGCGGGCTACAGCCTCTGCCATCGTGGTATCCCTAACAGGGGCAGCTGCAACGGTTGCGACAGGAATCGTCGTCGTGACTATGGGAGTTTCTATGGTGGTCAGTTCTTCGGCGACTTTTGTAGCCGGGAAGACGTCCCCCTTGTAGATCCACACTTTTACGCCAATGCGGCCTAGTGTGGTGTGTGCTTCCGTGAATCCATAATCTATGTCAGCGCGAAGAGTTTGCAAAGGAACGCGCCCCTGATGCATCAACTGCCGACGAGCGATTTCCACTCCACCCAGACGTCCAGAGCAAAGTATCCTCATGCCTTTGGCGCCGGCCTGGAGAGTACGAAAGATGCTCTGCTTCATCGCGCGGCGATATGCTACACGACGTTCCATCTGCTCAGCTACCGAACGAGCAACCAAATAGGCATCCATCTCAGGTTGCCGTATCTCGCGGATATCAAGTTGTATCTTCTTTCCGCCAAGAACGCCTTCCAAGAACTGCCGCATCTCTTCAACCCTCTGCCCGCCGCGGCCGATAACGATACCTGGGCGAGAGGTGTGAATAGTTACAGACACTTTATTCGCCTGTCGCTCAATCTCCACCAGAGAAATACCGGCGTCAGTATATTTGGCCTGCACAGCACGTCTAAGCTTGACGTCCTCTAAAATGAATTCTGCATAATGCTTGTCGTCATACCACTTGGACTGCCAGTCCCGGATAACGCCAAGACGAAACCCCATCGGATGAACTTTGCGCCCCATTAAACCTCCTGCTCCGCCACAACGACGGTGATGTGGCTGGAACGTTTCAAGACCTTATCAGCCCGCCCGCGAGCCCTCGGCATAAATCTCTTGAGCATAGGGGCGTCGTCGGCATAAATCCTAACAATCTTCAAATCTGTCGGGGTAAGGTGGAAATTATTTTCGGCATCCGCGGCCGCAGTCTTGACCACCTTGGCCACCATTTTGGCCGAAGGTGAGGCGGCAAATTGTAACATAACAAGCGCCTTATCCACTCTTTTACCACGAATCAAATCAAGCAAGAGCCTTACCTTGCGCGATGATACCCCAGTGTCTTTTGCTACCGATTTAACTTCCATGATCTAATCCTTAGCTCTGCACCTGTGTTGTTTTTTCCACCTTGGAGGAATGCCCACGGAAGGTGCGCGTTGCGGCAAACTCACCCAGCTTATGTCCAACCATATTTTCCGTTATGAATATCGGTACATGTCTCCGGCCGTCGTGTACCCCTACGTTCAGGCCTACCATCTGCGGAAGGATAGTAGACCAACGCGCCCAGGTCTTGATAACAACTTTCTTGCCTGAGCGATTGACGTCTTCCACTTTCTTCATTAGTTTGACGTCGACTGCAGGTCCCTTTTTAACTGACCTTGACATTTATTTTCCTCGCCGTTTTACAATCAATTTATCGGAATGTTTGGGCTTTCGGGTCTTGTAACCCAGGGCCGGTTTGCCCCAGGGGGTTTTGGGACCAGGCATACCAATGGGGGTGCGTCCTTCACCACCACCATGTGGATGGTCACGTGGTGACATGGCCGAGCCGCGGACAGCCGGGCGCCAACCTTTCAGCCTGTTACGGCCGGCTTTACCGAGTTTGACGTTGGAATGTTCCTGGTTCCCCACCTGACCAACAGTCGCCCGGCATTCAGCTCTTACCCGTCTCATTTCTCCGGAGGGAAGCCTTATAAGAACGTAGTCGCCTTCTTTTGCCATCAATTGAGCTGCGGTGCCCGCACTGCGGACGAGTTTCCCACCGCGGCCAACTTCGGTTTCAATGTTGTGGATCAAAGTACCAGTAGGCATATTCTTCAGAGGAAGCGTGTTCCCCGGCTTGAGTTCAGCATCGTCCGCTACCTTTATAACGTCGTCCACGTTCATACCGGTAGGAGAAACGATATAACGCTTGTCGCCGTCAGCGTAAAATATCAAGGCTATATTCGCTGAACGATTGGGATCATATTCGATAGCGGCTACACGTCCCGGAACACCTGTTTTATCACGTTTGAAGTCGATAATACGAAGCATTCGCTTAACGCCAGCACCTCGATGTCGAACAGTCACTTTACCCTGAACATTGCGGCCACCCCGCTGTTTCTGAGGTACGCTCAACGCCTTTTCAGGAGTTGTTTTCGTAATCTCTTCATAAGTAAGCCCTGTCATTCCCCGCCGTCCTGGCGAGGTAGGGCGATATATTCTGATGCCCATTCTTATATTACTCCTTAGACGCCTTCAAAAAGCTCTATTTTGTCGCCAGGCTTCAGCGTGACGATAGCTTTTTTCGCAGGCGAGGTTTTCATAGTGCGCCGGCCCGCGCGGCGAGTTTTTCCGTGTACCGAAATAACATTCACACCGGTTACCGTAACTTTAAAGGCCTTTTCAACAGCCTGTTTTACCTGAGCTTTGTTGGCGCCGATCGCCACTTCAAAAGCATACTTGCCCTGACTTTGCAACATCGTATTCTTTTCGGTGATCAGGGGTTTGCGTAATACTTCGTATACCTGAATCTCTTTCATCTAGGCCACCCCTCCCCACAGCTCTTCAATCTGCCGCAGGGCAGTTTCCGTAATCAGTAGTTTGTCGTACGCAAGCATATCGGCTACATTCAACTGCCGGGCCGGCATCGTCTTTATCTTAGGCAGATTGCGGGCGCTCTTGATAATCGTATCATCTACTTCGGAAAGAGCCAAAATGGCGCTCGTAACGTTTAATGCTTTCATGAGCTTTACAATCTCTTTAGTCCTGGGTTCATCCAGAGTTAACGAATCGAGTACAAACAGACCCTCTTCGGATGCCTTGGACGAAAGCACGCACCTGATAGCCAATCGCCGCATTTTTTTGGGCATAACAACGGAAAGATCACGAGGATGTGGGCCAAATA
>CAZMDI010000191.1:0-3476 GCA_964564995.1 uncultured Dehalococcoidales bacterium | reverse complement strand
CAGCGTCCACTCCGGCCCCCAGCCGAAGGTCGCGGCTTTCGATATGTCCGCCAGGCTGTGTTTGATGTCCCCGGGCCTTTCGGGCCGGTACTCGGGGATGATGTCTTCCCTTTTGGCTATCTTGATCATCAGCCTCACGAGGTCGTTCAGGCTCACGCGCGTCCCGCCGCCGATATTGTAGGTCCCCCCGGCTTCGCTCTCCGCCGCCATGATATTGGCACGCGCAGCGTCTTTGACATAAGTAAAGTCACGCGTTTGCTCTCCGTCGCCGTAGATGATCGGCGCGTGGCCGGAGAGGATGGCCTTGAAGAACTTCGGAATGACGGCCGAATACTCGGAATCGGGGTCCTGTCTGGGCCCGAAAACGTTGAAATATCTCAGACTCACGGTTTTCAGGCCGTAAATGAATTCAAAGGAGCGGCAGTAACTCTCGGCCGCCATCTTCGACACCGCGTAAGGTGAAAGTGGGTCCGTCGCCATGGTCTCGACTTTGGGAAGGGCGGGGGTCTCGCCGTATACGGACGATGAGGAGGCGTACACCACCTTTTTAACACCCGCATCCCTCGCCGTCAGCAAGACGTTGAGTGTGCCGGTTACGTTGGCGTCGTTGGTCGCCCTGGGGTTTCCCACGCTGCGCGGAACGCTGGCCACGGCGGCCTCGTGGAATATGTAAGCCGCGTCCTTGAACTTCTTCTCCAGCAGGGCACGGTCGAGTATGGTCCCTATGAATACCTCTAGGTCGGGGTGGTGTTCCAGGTGCGCAATATTGGTAGCCTTGCCTGTCGAAAGGTCGTCGATGATAACTACGTGGTAGCCGCGCTCCAGCAGGCCTTCCGCTATATGGGAGCCTATGAAGCCGCACCCTCCCGTCACTACCGCCTTCAGTTTCGTGTTATCTGTCATATTGTGCTCCTGCGGAAACTATCCCCGGTCCTTAATTCCCGATGGCTTCCACTATGTCGGCCATGTTGAAAGGCTTTTCTAAAACGCCGGAGATGCCGTACCTGGTGGCCCTCTTCATGATCTCGGGGTTGGGGTGGCCGGTTATCACGAATACCGGTATATTAGGGTTGATCTCCCTTATCTGCCTCAGGGTCTCGGCGCCGTCGATGTCCGGCAGGCAGAGGTCAAGGAATATCTTGTCGAACTCACACTCTTTTACGAGGTCCACGCCCTCCTGTCCGGATTCTGCCGTGAGCACGTAGTGCCCTCTGGAAGTCATCATCTGTTTGATGATCATGGTGATGGCAGGGGAGTCGTCGATGACGAGAAACTGTTTCGGATGCGGGGCGTTGGTTTTGAGCAGCTTGTCTATCTCGACGCGCGAAAAGCGCACGTTCGTTCCGAGCTTGGAGGAGGGGATGCCGCCCTGTTTGGCGAGCGAATACACCGTCTTCTTGCATAGATGAAGATAACTCGCTACTTCGTCTGCCGTCATCAGGTTTTCCATAATTGTTCCTCGCTACCCCGGTGCTCGCGGGCTTGAAAAGATAGGATAAGGTAGGTAAATGGTGTTTAATCTGCTGTTGTAACCTGTCTTACCCAATATTATGCTTTGTTCCCCAGCGCGGCAATAGTACTTTTAGGGTCATTTGCGTGAGCCAAACGTGTATATCTTTGATTGGCTTTGTCCACTCTACGGTACGAAACGGTACCAGAGGTACCGGAACTCCGCATTAGTTTGCAGTACTACCTTGCAGTATACTCCGATTCGACTATATATTCTTACGAGGGGGGTACTATGGTTTTAGATGGCTGCGCCAGAGGGTCATTTTCTTTTTGTAGTGCCGAAACGATATTGGCGGACGCGGGTTTTATGTGTTGTTTCGGTTGGAAACAAGGTTAGGCAACATCTTGATCCCAGCTACTTCACTGTGACCGATTTGGCTAAATTCCGGGGCTTGTCTGGATCCAGCCCGCGCACGATCGCCGAGTAGAATGCCAGCAACTGGAGCGGTATGATGCTGACTAGCGGATACAGCAGCTCCGGCACGGCGGGGATCTCGATCCACTCATCGAAAATAGGATCACGTTTGTCCGAGACTCCTATCAGGAATGCTCCGCGCGCCTTGGCTTCATGCGCATTGGATATGGTTTCATCATAGGTGTGGTCGCACGGCGCGATGACTACTACGGGAGTGCCTTTTTCGATCAGGGCCAGGCTCCCGTGCTTGAGTTCACCGGCCGCCATTCCCTCTGCATGGACGTAGGCGATCTCTTTCAGTTTCAGGGCAGCTTCGGTGGCCACATTTAGATTGGTACCGCGGGCAATAAAGTAGCAGAACTTGGCGTCCTTCAGGGTATTTGCCAAGGTCTTGGCCGAGCGATCAAAATCCGGCATCTTGCTTTCTATCAAGGAAGCGGCTTCCCTGATTTGAGATGAGATTTCGTCTACCCTGTTTATCATACTAAAGCTCAGGAGGTAGAATATCACCAGTTGAGAGATGAAAGTTTTGGTGGCCGCGACCCCGATCTCCGGTCCGCAGTTGAGATAAAGCACACGATCACTGTGGCGCGCAAGCTGCGAACCTGCCCGGTTGACGATGGATATTACACTGGTTCCTTGCTGGCGTGCCTTCTTCACCCCGTCCAGAACGTCAGCCGTTTCTCCACTCTGGGAGATAGCTATCACCAGGCTGCCGGCGTCGATAGATTTGGCGAAGTAGCCGAACTCGGAGCCGGAAATCACTTCGCTGAATTTATTTCCTACGAGAGAGAAGAGCACCCTGCCCAGGAGAGCGGCGTGCCGCGAAGTGCCACAACCGGTGAAGACGATGTGCCTGGCCCTCAGGATATCCAGGGTTGTATTGCGCAGAAGTTCGGGATCCTGCAGCAGCGCCTGGCGTATGGCCCATGGTTGTTCCTGGATCTCCTTTAGCATGAAGTGGCCGCGGGAATGTGAGTCTTCTTCATACGGCGCAGGCACCATCTCGGAGGCTTTCTTGACAGTAACCTTTCCGTTGCGATCAAGCACGCAGCACTGGTCGGGGCGTATTATAGCTATCTCGCCATCTTCCAAAGGGAAGAAATGTGTGCAGTCTTTCGGGAATGAGATCAGGTCACTGGCTGTGTAGTTTCCCCTCACACCCAACCCCACCAGGAGCGGCATACTATCGGCACAGGCGATGAGGGTGCCTGCGCCGTGGTCTTCAGGAGAAATGGTTAGAAAGGCATAGGGGCCCTTCAATTGCCTGGAGGCCAGTTGAACGGACTCAACCAGTGACGATCCGGCGTTGAGGTAGTCACCGATGAGATTAGGGATGACCTCGGTGTCGGTATCGGAGACAAATGTGTGCTCGCCGCTCAGCTGTTCCCGTAGTTGCCGGTAGTTCTCGATGATACCGTTGTGCACTACAGCCACGTCATGCCGGCTGTTCAACTGGGGGTGCGCGTTAGCCTGTGTGACCGCTCCATGGGTGGCCCAGCGCACATGACCAATGGCGATGTTGCCGGGGAGGGTGGACAGATGTTGTTTA
>CAZMDI010000190.1:0-3495 GCA_964564995.1 uncultured Dehalococcoidales bacterium | reverse complement strand
TCCCTGCCATCTCGCTCCAGACGATTTCGTCCAGTTGGAATACCGGTCCGTCGTGACATACCTGTTTCTGCCCGTAAACGGTTTTGATGCTGCAGGCGTAACACACCCCGAGCCCGCACGACATGCGGGTTTCGAGTGAAATCTGAATATCTTTCCCCTTGAGAACATGCTGTTTTGCCATGACGGAATACATCGGAAGCGGCCCGCAAACGAATATCTGGTCTACCGAGTCGATGAAATCGGGCACACACTCCGTCACGAGACCCTTGCGACCGCAGGTGCCGTCATCGGTGAATTCCACAAGTCTGACGCCTTCAGGCAATAAAAGTTTGTCGTAGCGCCGGTCACTTGCCGTGCCGTAGGCCAAGTTGACCCGGATACCTTTCCCTAGCGCCCGCTCTGCCAAAAAAACGAGCGGGGCGAGCCCCAGTCCGCCTGCTAGCAGCAATATATCGTGTGAAGATGTCTGGAGATCAAACCCGTTCCCGAGTGGCCCGATAATGTCCAGGATGTCTCCGGGTTTGGAAGCGGAAAGCCAGTCGGTGCCTTTTCCGACTGCGGCGAACAGAAAAGCCATTTCCGTTCCAGTTTCATCCACTCTGTGAATGCTTAGTGGTCGCCTTAGAAAAGTCCCGCCCTCGCATTGCACCATTGCGAATTGCCCCGGTTTTGCCACCTCCGAGATGGCAGGGGCGCTGACCCACATGATAAAGACGCCAGCCGTCATCGGATTGCACGATAAAACTGTAGTTTTAATTTGCATGGCTGAACTGTTTGGCTCGAATTTGATCGGCACTAAATTACCCCATGACCTTTCCAGCGTTCCTATATTCGGAAAGCGGCTTGACATTGAAAGTACTGCTTCCGTCATTTACAACATCTGAAAGTGCTCCCGCAGTGTCCAGGGATGTGAAACATGGTATGCGTTTCTCTACCGCGGCACGCCTGATCTCGAAGCCGTCACGCAGGGGCACTCTCCCACCGGTCACCGTGTTGACTACGCCGTCGACCGTACCGTCGCGAATAACATCGACAACGTTGGGATGTCCTTCCGAGAGCTTTTTTGTAATAATTTTCACCGGCATGCCTGCGGTTTCGATCATCGATGCCGTGCCTTCAGTCGCGAAGAAACTGTAACCAGCTTTGTAAAGCCGCCGGATTATGGGCAGCGCCTCGGCCTTATCGCGGTCGGCTATGCTCAGCAGAAGTTTGCCGGATCGGGGTAACATCATCCCGGCCGCCAATAGCGCTTTGCCAAGCGCTGCCTCGAATGTATGGTCGATGCCCATGACTTCTCCCGTGGATTTCATCTCAGGTCCGAGGTATGTATCGACTCCGGTAAGTTTCGACATGGAGAACACGGGTGCCTTGATCGCGATGAGGTTACGCGCGGGGAATAACCCGGTTTCATAGCCCTGTTCTTTTAGACTTATACCCAGCATGACTTTGGTCGCAAGATCCACCATGGGAACCCCGGTCACTTTCGAAATGAAAGGGATCGTTCGGCTTGCACGCGGATTGAGTTCCAATACATATACTTTAGAGATGGTGGTCTCTCTGACGACTACGAATTGCACGTTCATCAGCCCTTTTATCCCCATGCCCAAACCCATGCGCACAGAGTAGTCGACGATAGTATCAATTTCTGCCGCGGATAATCGTGAAGCTGGATAAACAGCCATACTATCTCCGGAATGAACCCCTGCGCGTTCGATGTGCTCCATTATCCCTGGGATAAAAACGGAATCACCATCTGCGACCGCATCGATTTCAACCTCTTTCCCGAGCAGGTACTTGTCTACCAATATCCTGTGACCGGTGTCCAATTCAGAGGCCGCTTTCATGTACCGGACAAGTTCCTCGGCTTCGTGAACAATTTCCATCGCGCGTCCGCCAAGTACATAACTGGGCCGCACTACAACCGGGTATCCGATAAGGTCGGCAACTTTCAAGGCTTCTTCGATGTTGGTGACCGCTGCTCCTGGGGCTTGAGGGATCCCTAGACCGGAGAGAAACGCTTCGAACCGTCCCCTATCCTCGGCCAGGTCGATGGTTTCCGAACTAGAGCCGATAAGAGACATCCCGGAGCGGGACAGGGGTTCAGCCAGGTTTATAGCCGTTTGCCCGCCGAACTGGACGATGGATGGCACATCGCTCCCATCTTCTCCGGCTCCTTCATTTTCGAGAATGTCTCGCAAACTTTCGGCGTCGAGTGCTTCAAAGTACAATCTGTCGGACGTATCGAAGTCTGTTGACACGGTTTCTGGGTTGGAGTTAGCCATGATGCTCTTGTAACCCGCTTGCTGTAGCGCCCACGACGAATGCACCGAGCAGTAGTCAAACTCGATGCCCTGGGCGATACGTATTGGACCGCTTCCGATTACAACAGCTTTTTTACCGGGTAATGGTAGCGCTTCGTTTTCGCTTTCATATGTGCTGTAGAAATATGGGGTGGCGGCATCGAACTCCGCGGCGCAGGTGTCGACCATTTTGTATACTGGTTTGATATTCCAGTCGATGCGCAACTGGCGCACCTGTTCAGGTAGGCGGTCGGCCAGCGTTCCTATCATGACGTCGCTGAAACCGCAGCGTTTGGCTGTAATCATCAATTCGGGGTTGAGCGTTTCCGAAAGCAGCCGTTTTTCCATCTTGACGATATTACGCATCTTATCAAGGAACCATAAATCGATCTTTGTGCGTTCGGCTATCGCCTGAGGGTTCATACCGCGTCTGAGGGATGCCATTATCGCCCATAGCCTGAGATCTGTGGGTTCCAGTGGATAGGATCCCTTATTATCCCCGAGTTCCCATTTGGTGTCTTCCCACAGCAGTGTCTTCTTGCCGAATTCCAGCGAGCGGACGGCTTTCTGCAGAGCGGCTTCAAACGTACGGTCTATCGCCATAACCTCGCCAGTAGCTTTCATCTGGGTCCCCAGCAGTCGGTCGCCGGATGCGAATTTATCGAACGGCCATCGGGGAATTTTGACAACAATGTAATCAAGCGCCGGTTCAAAAGAGGCTAAAGTTTTCCCTGTAACGGCATTGGTTATTTCGTCAAGCCGTTTTCCTACCGCGATTTTGGAAGCCACTCTTGCGATGGGATAGCCCGTAGCTTTGCTCGCCAGAGCGGAAGAGCGGCTGACGCGCGGGTTAACTTCTATGACGACATACTCGCAGCTCGAGGGATGAAGGGCGAATTGTATGTTGCAGCCTCCCTCGATTTTCAACGCTCGTATGATTTTAAGAGATGCAGAGCGCAGCATCTGGTATTCTTTGTTTGTCAGGGTTTGGGAGGGCGCCACAACGATGCTGTCGCCTGTGTGGATGCCCACGGGGTCGAAATTTTCCATGTTGCAAACGGTTATGCAGTTGTCTGCTGAGTCGCGCATGACCTCATATTCTATTTCTTTCCAACCGCCTACCGAACGTTCGACGAGTACCTGGTGGGTCGGGCTTGCCATGAGGCCGCCCGAAACGATGTTTTCGAGTTGCTCC
>CAZMDI010000189.1:0-3539 GCA_964564995.1 uncultured Dehalococcoidales bacterium | reverse complement strand
CCAAGTGGAAATTTATGAAGCCATCATGCACGACAGCAGCGGAAACGTGACATACAACCTGCTGAACGCAGCCGGTTATTTAAAAGATAACCGGCTGCTGCCCTCCGGTTTTGACAAGGCAACGGCCCCTGGCGACACCGCCGTAATAGGCGAAGCCTCGGCCGATACCAATTTCGTCGGCGGTTCGGACCACGTAACCTACCAGGTAAGCGTCGGCGGCAAAGGGCCTTATACCGTAACCGCAAGGCTCCTTTACCAATCGGTCGCTTTCCAATTTTCGAAGAGTTTCCATGGCACCAGTCCTTTTATCAGCGATTTTACGAATGAGTTCAAGTCAGCTGATAAAACCCCGGCCCAGGTGGCATCCGTCTCAAAAACGCTGGGATAGATAAAGATTTGTGCAGCACGGGCCGGGCTCGTTATCGTAATTGCCAGAGCCCGGCCTTCGATTGTCACCGACGCCTGATTTTGACGCCGGACGCAAAAACAGCTAATATATAAACTTTGGGAAAGGAGCGCCTGCCGGGGCAGAGGGTTACCAATAGGAGGAGCCGAGTGTATTACTTCGCATTTGCATCTAACCTAAACCGCAAGCAAATGTCGGAACGCACTCCATCCGCCAAACCCCGTTTCAGCGCTACACTCCCTAATTACAAACTGATTTTTTCGGGCTGGTCACGCAGCTGGCGCGGCGCCGTGGCCAGTATCCAGCAGTCCCGAGGCGACAAGGTCATGGGCGGGATTTATGAGATAAGCGAACAGGATCTGGCGCACCTTGTTCAGTTCGAAGGCCCTGATTACACAAAAGTGAAGGTGATGGTCTTCCGCGACACCGGAGAGGCCGTTGAGACGGTAACCTTCACCAGAAAACGCCAGGGTGAAGAAGGAAAACCATCACCGGAGTATATGGCGGTCATCAAACAGGGCTATATAGATTGGGATTTAACCGCTGACAGCGGAGATCGAAATAACAGGTATTAATAAAATACTTCATATCTACTAGGAGGCATTTACAATGGCAGACGCAGGACTAAAAGCTATCAAAAGAGATGTAATGGGAAAGAAGACCCGGTTCCTTAGGAGGTCGGGGCAGACTCCCACACACCTCTTCGGACACGGAGTAGAGTCGCTTGCTCTACAGTGCGATACCGACGAACTCCAGCAAACTATCTCTCGTAAAGGAACCACACGGCTTGTGAACATAAAGGTTGGCGGAGAGAAAGAAGCCCGCGCTGTTTTCATTCGTGAAATACAGCGGGACGCTCTTACAGGTCTGCTCATCCATGTTGACCTTTACCAGGTCAACAAGTCAGAAAAGATCAAGGTCGCCCTGCCCATCATTTTCGTCGGGACGGCGCCCGCTCTCAAACAGAAGAACAACATCATCGAACACATCATCAATGAGCTCGATGTGGAAAGCCTGCCCGATGACCTGCCTCCTCAGATTGAGATCGACCTGAGTGTTCTGGTTGAGGTCAATCAATCCATCACGGTCCGCGACATCAAGCTCAAACCTGGGGTCGTTATCATCGCGCCCCCCGATCAGCTTATAGTGAAAATAACCCAGATAGCCGAAGAGAAAGAGGAAGTCGTGGTTCCTACCGCAGAAGCCGCTGCTACCGCAGAAGCCGCTGCCACTGCGGAGGCTGCCGCTGGAGAAGGCAAGCCCGAAGGCAAGTCCGACAAGAAGTAAGGTTTTCAAAGCACTTTTCTCCGGGAACCCCGTATCTTCGCCTGTCGATATTGACAGTCAAAGAAGGAAGGTGGCAAGCGCCACCTTCCTTCTTTTTTGTGTTATAATCCGGGCGTGATCATAGATTCCCACACACACATTTTCGCTCCTGAGGTAATCGCAAACCGGGCCCGGTATGCGCTTTCGGATCCGGGCTTTGCAGAGCTCTACTCTCGACCTTCGTCCAGGATGGCCACAGCCGAAAACCTTATTGACAGCATGGACAAAAGCGGCGTCGTCGTGTCGATAGTATGCGGCTTCAACTGGGATCGGCAAGAACTCTGCAGCGAATCAAACTCTTACATACTGGACTCCGTCCGCCGCTACCCGGACCGACTGGTCGGCCTGGCGACCTTTCGCCCGGACGCTGGAGACGCCGCCTTTTATGATTTCGAAAATTGCGTGAAGGGCGGCATCAGAGGAGTCGGCGAGTTGAGACCCTCGGCCGTTTGCCTTGACACCAGCTTTGACAATGTATGGACACCCATAGCCAGGGTTCTGGTCGATAGGGGCTTCTTATGCCTGTTTCATTCTTCCGAACCGGTCGGACACCCCTATACAGGAAAGGGCGACCTGACACCCCAGGTATTGTATCCTTTCATCAAGCGCCACCCGGGACTAAAATTTATACTAGCCCACTGGGGCGGGGGCATGCCGTTCTACTCTCTCATGCCAGAAGCAAAAATAACACTGTCTACCACATGGTTCGACACAGCAGCATCCGGTTATCTTTACGACCCGATGATATACGAACACGTTATCCGCTTAATCGGGAGCGAACGCATCCTTTTCGGCAGCGATTACCCCCTGGTGCCCCAGCAAAAATGCATCGAGGACATTGAAAGTCTTGGTCTGTCCCCCAGGGACACCCTCAAAATCATGGGGGATAACGCAATGAACCTCCTTGGGAAAACCCATGGCGGGAAATAACCACGGAACGATGCGTCTATTCGTGGCAGTCGAACTGCCCGACTCGATAAAACAGGAGCTGGTCCACCTCGAGGAATACATCAAGAAATCCTGTCGTAATTGCCACGTCAGATGGGTTGCACCCAGAAACGTCCACCTGACATTAAATTTCCTAGGAGACGTCAGCGCCTCAAAGCTCGTCGACCTCAAACTAGCAATCGCAAAAACGAGTGGAGCCGTCACCAGTTTCGCAGTCACTTTGGCAGAACTTGGCGCCTTTCCGAACATTGAGAGACCGCGGATCATATGGGTTGGTATACGCGGCGATTTAAACAGGCTGCTTTCCCTGCAGACAAACCTCGAACAGTCGATTTCTGCGCTTGGGATAGCGCTCGATCACCGGCCGTTCAGCCCGCACCTCACCCTGGCGAGGGCCGGGGAAGAATTATCCGCAATTGACAGAAAGCGTCTCGGGGCGGCCGCGGCTGCTACCGCCTACGGCACCGATTGCCGGGTCCCGATCCGTTCCGTGAGCCTGATAAAAAGTGATCTGACGCCCGCCGGTCCGATTTACACCGTCCTGGATTCAACGAACCTGCGTTAACCCGAGAGGGCCGTGCCGCCTTGCGAAATTCTCGGAAGTCTTTTGATTTTATCGCACCATAATGATATGTATCCGCGACGTGTAAATCACCCCGGCAGGTATTGCCAATCACGATGGCGTTAGTGTATACTTCCGGCAAAATCAAGGCTGGGAGGTGGTTCCTTGGAACAGTATGCTATGCCCAAGTGCATTAAATGCCACATCGGAGACCTCGTTCCTTTATCAGACTTCGGCAGCCAGGGTGCTTCCATTACATATAAAGCCTGGGTTTGCACCAATCCCGAATGCGGGTAC
>CAZMDI010000188.1:0-3548 GCA_964564995.1 uncultured Dehalococcoidales bacterium | reverse complement strand
GCCGTTTTCCTTGCCGTCAGCGTCCAGGACTACCGGGTCAACTCCGGGCATCGGCAAGGTTGCGGACCCCGGTTTCAGCGGATAAGACTGGATACCAATGCAGGGTGATATCATGAAACCACCGGTTTCGGTTTGCCACCAGGTGTCCACGATGGGGCAATTTTCCGCTCCGACGTATTTATAGTACCATTCCCAAGCTTCGGGGTTGATGGCCTCTCCAACGCTGCCCAGTATCTGGAGCGAAGAAAGGTCATGTTTGGCGAGCCATTCTTCGCCGTTGCGCATGAACATGCGTATCGCCGTGGGCGACGTATAGAAAATATTGACGCCGTATTTTTCAATGATTTGCCACCAGCGGTCTATGGCCGGAAAATCCGGGGCTCCTTCATAGATGACGGAGGTGAGGCCCAGCGCGAGAGGGGCATACACAACATAACTGTGGCCTGTGATCCAGCCGGCGTCCGCGGTGCACCACCATATCGAATCGTCCTTGGGATTGAAAGCCCACTGAAGGGTTTTGGCAGCATACAGCAAGTATCCCGCGGTGCCGTGCAGTATACCTTTGGGTTTGCCGGTTGTCCCCGATGTGTAAAGGATGAAAAGGGGATCGGTAGCCTCCATCGACTCGGGTTCGACATACCCTGCACCATCTATAAGGTCTGAAAGCCAAACGTCTGTTTTAGGGTCGAATGCCGCTTCGTGCCCGGTGTATTTCACGACCAGGACTTTTTCTAAGTCGGGACTCAGTTTAACCGCTTCGTCGACGATTTCTTTGAGCGGCAGGATTTTGCCGCGGCGATAACCCCCGTTGGCGGTTATGATGACTTTGGCCTTGGAATCATTGACGCGGTCAGAGATGGCCTGGGCGCTGAAACCTGAAAACACCACGCAATGGATGGCACCGAGACGGGCACAGGCCAGCATGGCTATTGTAAGTTCGGGAATCATGGGAAGATAGATCACGATGCGGTCGCCTTTTTTGACCCCGAGCTTTTTCAATGCGAAAGCGAATCGGTTGACTTCGTGATAGAGATCGGCATAACTGAGCGTTCGGGTATCACCGGTTTCCCCTTCCCAGTATATGGCAACCTTGTTTTTGCGCCACGTCTTCGCGTGTCGGTCGACGCACTGGGTCGAGACATTCAAACGCCCGCCGACGAACCACCGCGCGTAAGGTGGTTTCCAGTCCAGGACTTTGTCCCAGGGTTTGTCCCAATCAAGAAGCTTAGCTTGTTCTCCCCAGAACCCTTCGGGGTCGTCCAGGGACTTTTTGTACATATCCAGATATCTTTTTAACGGCCAAAAATAATTATTGGTAGGCAGATTACGTTTTTCCCCACTTTTGTCAATGGTAGGCATAAATCCCTCCTGCAAAATTATTCTGATCTACCCTTTGGTTACTCCAGGTTCGACGAATTCGCCGGGTTTTAACTTGTACTCCGGAGACACTTTTACGTTGTCCCCCAGGACCACCCCGTGGGCCTGGCTTGATTCTTCTAACTGGCATCCCCTCGCAGCGATACTTGAGATAAATCTGCAACCGCTACCGATCGTCACCTGTTGCCACAGGATGGAATCGGAAATAGTTGCCCCTGACTCAATCCGGCAATCCGGTCCAACAATGGTCGGGCCTGTGATGATAACCTCTTTCCCGATGGTACAGTTATCGCCCACCATCAATGGTCCTTTTAACCTGGCGGTTGGATGGATGTGACTGCCGTGACCTAAAGCAATTTGGTCGCCGCGGTTGAAGCCGTATTGCCCACCCTTGCCAGATAAGAGATCGAAATTGAGTTGCCTGTATTTTTCCGGGCTGCCGATATCTATCCAGTAACCGGAGGACGGGAACGCATACACGGCGTCCCCTGCCTTTAACATCGAAGGAAAAAGTTGCCTTTCAAAACTGTGTTCTTCAAAGGCCGGTATTTTATCGAGCACCTCGGGTTCGACCACATATGTCCCTGCGTTTATGAGGTTAGTGGTCACCTCTTCGGGACGCGGCTTTTCAAGAAAGCGCGTTACCCGGTGATCGGCATCGGTTTCGATCAAACCATAGCGGGTCGGGTCGTCCACTGGTGTGAGGGCGATGGTAACTTTTGCCTTGTGTTTTTTGTGGAAGCTTAACATGGCGCTGAAATCGAGATCGGAAAATATATCGCCATTAAGGACGAAAAACGTATCTGAAACCAGTTCCGCAGCATTTTTCACTGCTCCTGCCGTACCCATGGCAGATTTCTCCATGACATAACGTATATCGAGGCCAAGGCGACTGCCGTTGCCGAAACAGTCTTCTATAAGCGGGGCCAAATGGTTCAGTGCCAGCACAATCTCCCCGACGCCGTGTTGTTTCAGTTTGAGCAGGACATACTCGAGGAAGGGCCTGTTCAGCACAGGTACCAAGGATTTTGGAGTGTTATAGGTGAGAGGTCGAAGCCTGGTGCCCAGACCACCCACTAGAATTACGGCTTTCATAATATCATCTCAAAAATATCTAGCGGACAGTGTATGATACCAATTCCACCGGTATATTAAAAGTTCTCAGGGGGGTTCAACCCGCATTTATTTACGAGTGTTCCGATTCCATGTTTTCCTCCTGTCCGTGTCTCGCCCCGGGATTAAACATCAAGGACTCTCCTTAAGATTGCACACCATACGTTTTAAATCTATAATAACTCAGATATCGATAAAAATAGAACAAATTTCCACACTGATATTCTGGAAGGCAGGTAGATTTTGGCAAAAAAGAAAGAACCTCAGACAGAGCGTCCGCTTACCAAAAAGCAACTCACACACTGGCAGAAACAGGCCCTAAGGCAACGTATCATAGCTATCGGCGGTGTCGGGACAATCATTGCGGTGGTCGCGGTGATCGTTTCCGGTTGGTATTTCAAACAATACATACCGATCGACAAGCCCATGCACGAGACAGTTATCGAAGTGAACGGACAGAAGTTCAGCATGGCATATTATATTGATGCGATCAAATACTTTATAGGCGGCCAGACGGCGTATATACAATACGCACTGGATCCGGTTGTTACTAATATCGAACAAATCGAGCTCATGCGAGAAAATAGCGCCAGTCTTGGGGTTACCGTGACTGACGACGAAATTCACAAGCAAATCATTGATAACGCCCTGGCGGACAGCCTGGCTGTCCGGGACATCGTGCGAGGTCAGCTCATCAGAGAAAAATTGCTGAGTGATTATTTCGGACCTAAAGTCCCTGCCTCCGGGGAACAGAGGGATGCACTGGCCATGTTCGTTGAAAGCCAGAGCCATCTGGACGCTATAAAAGCGCAGGTAGATGCCGGTGCTGATTTCGGGCAACTCGCCAAAGATAACTCGCTGGAATCGACCACCCAGGGAGATGGCGGGGCGCTTGGCTCCCATGCCAGCGGGGTTTTTGATTACTTAGTAGATACTAAAGGGCTTGATGACGCGATATTCAGTCAGCCGATTGGTACCTGGGGCACCTACAACGATACGTCAAAAGCAAAATCGGTTGGCTACTGGATTGTGAAGATAACTGACCGGAATACAGATAA
>CAZMDI010000187.1:0-3558 GCA_964564995.1 uncultured Dehalococcoidales bacterium | reverse complement strand
AGGTGCCATCACGAGCACGACTGCGGCATCCTGTAAAAGCGCTTCCGAAATAAGTTTATCGAAATCACCCGCCGAAACGCCAGGGATATCGCAGGGAACCATCATGATGAAAAGCCGGCTCAACGTCTCTACATCGTAGCGGGCAACCAGTTTCTCCAGAGACTTCGCCAGGCTCCACGCCAGGGATTCGGAATGCCCTTCAACATCGAGGAACGTGTTTTTCGGATGTTCCGTGAGAACGTCCTGCAATCTTTCGTCCGGAGACTGTACTATGAATATCTGCTCTGCGACTGAATCCTGTAACGAACGCAAAACGTAATCAGCCAAAGGCCGCCCGTTTACCGGGAGCAGAGCCTTGTACTTAAGACCATCGACACCTGCAAAACTGCCGGCAGGCCCCCTCGCAAGCAGCAACGCGACCGTATGCCGCTGCGAGGCGGGAATATCGCTGTTCATTTTAAAGATGATGCTTAAACTACAAAATCAATTATTTCACTGCTACCGTACTCGGGAAAGTGCCCACGAAGTGGAGTTTCCCGTTAACGATGCTGCAGCTTGTACACGAGAAGCCGGGTATGTCGTTTTTATGCTCGTTCCTGAAATCAAGAATATCGGATTTGTTGCTGTTAACGGTGTCTGCCGATACGGGCAAACGCCCGATTTTGACAGAGGTGGCATCGAAATCCAGAACCCCGTTAACCACACTGAAGCTTCCTTTTAAATAAATAGGGATCTCTTTTTCGATTATTCCGAATTTCTTGACCGTGTCCAGAACCTGTTGAATCGTGTCGTTGGCCACTCCGTGAGATTCGGCGTAACTGGCAAGTTTATCCGTTAAAACGACGGCCGACATCTCGGCGGTGCCATCCGGATTATATCGCACCTGCCAATCTCTGACCGGGAAGTCCGCCGGATGCGGTTTTTCATTTAATGCCGCAGTAATTTCAGCCGCAGTAAAATCAACGGTAACAGCCTTGGCGGGCCCAAAGGTCTTCTGGCTTTTGTTATAGTCGACACTGTCGGTGTTATTCAGGAATTTTGTACCCGTTTTTGCTTCCGCACTTTTATAGTCGGCCGCCGTATAGGTAGTGCCAAGATTGACAGGCTTGTTAGAGCCGAACACTTTAGATAGACCGGGAACAAACCCGAAATAACCGGCGACGAGAATCACGAGGACTACTATCGTGATGATCCCTATAAAGATCCCCGCAAGAAATTTCATGAGAAGCCTCCTTGTGTGATTTGATGACGATTATATGCCGAAACTGAAGAAATTGGAACATGATTCCCGGGTTTTACGGGTAATATTTTCGAACAAATGCAAAACGGATGAATAAAGCGGTCAGTGGTCGGGCGGATAGACCCGCACCGCCGGGTTATCCCGGACCACGGGTGTGCGCTCCGGGGGTGAAAGGGGAAAGGATGCCCACACAATGAGGCTTTTCGGGCTGTTTCGACCAAGGGGAAGCGGAGGGAGATGGGGGAGGCCAAATCGACGCTGGATCCCTCGAAAACACGCTCGAGGACAAGCACCTCGGGGGACCGCCCGAGGTCCGGCTGTCGCGCCGGAATGACAATGGGGGGGGGTGAAATGACAAACGGAAGAATGAACCACCGAAGAAACGCCCGAGGCCCGCCAAGGATGACAAAGCGGAAGGGCACAAGCCACCCGTTAAATGGCGAGAGGGGGCAATGGTGCAACCTTATGCTGGGCCTGGTTGATCTCGAATTTCTTACCGCATTTGGGGCAAAAATACGTGTGGGTATAAGGAGCAATGCTCCCGTCTTTCCGTGTGGTATGTGAAACCATTCTTTCGCGAAGAACGTTGACCAAGGCAGCTTTGCAGTTCGGACACCACTTCACTTCGGGTTGAGGCCCTGGAAGATTGGACATTTAACAAACTCCTCTATGCTCTTCTGAGCATTCTACTCTGATTGCGACGCGAGTCAATGGAAGAAACCCCAGTTATCGGTTGGGATTAAATGAAATGCCGCGGACCGTTTGGTCCGCGGCGCATCGATTCAACAGTATGGAAGCTATGCCCTGCTGGAAAGGAAAATCTGCAGTCCCATCTGGCTGACCTGGTCCATGATTTCTTCAATCCCGTCTATATGGCGGTCTTCGTCGTCAAGGATGCCCTGCAAAATATCCTTGGTGGCATTGTCCTTCAGTTCGGCGCAAAGAGTTATGGCTGCGTTATACGATTTAATGGCGCCGTCTTCGGCCACATGATCATTCGAAAACATCTTGGGAACTTCGGCACCGATCTCAATCTTCCTCAGATTGCTGACTATGGGAATCCCCTCCATAAACAAAATCCTCCCGATAAGTTTTTCGGCATGTTTCATCTCATCGATAGCGCGTTTCTGTATGATCCCGGAGAGTTTGTCATATCCCCAGTTTTCGCACATCTCGGCATGTACCATGTACTGATTCGTTGCCGTAAGCTCGTCAGCCAGCAGTGAATTAAGGGTCGTGATTACTTTGGCATCTCCTAACATGAGTTGTCCTCCTATCGTTCTATTTACCTATGGTTTATTGTATTCGCAGGACATTACAAAATCATAAAATTAAGGGGGGAAATAATAAAATAGATACAACAAAGGGCATGATTCCGATCTATTGCTTGCCGGTACTGGAAAAGTTACAATCAATAATCGGGTGGAAAGCAGAACTTCATGGAGACGCATATGGATAAACCTGAGCAACAGAACGAGGACGTCGAATTCAAAGCCCGATTCTCACTCCTGGATATCACGGGCAGCGAGACTGACGGGGGAGAGGCCCGCCTGACCCTGGGTGAGGCCAGCCTGGGTATCACGGGGACAGGGAGGGCAACGCGGTATATCCCTTTAAGGGACATCCTTGAGACAAGAGCAGCCGAATATACCGTCACAATAGGCCTATCAACTTTAGAAAAGCTGATCATCAGCCAGCTAGGCCATGATTTTGAAAACTTCCAACGTGAACTGGCCCAGCGCATCAGAGACCTGACATTAACCGATCTGCTCATGCAAGAACCTCTCAAGATGGAAGGGCTGCATGCCGCATACCGCTACATCGATTCCACCGGAACTGAAAAACAGACCGGAAATTGCGAATTGCGCCTTTACCAAACTGCCCTGATCGTTGTCCCGGAACTTAACATCCCTGTGCGCCTGACCTATAGCGAAATCTCAACTTTCACAAACGAGAATTACAGCGTCGAGATCCGGACGGAAAATGGCGAGAAATATATATTCACCCAACTCGGCCGTGACCTGGATCCTCTTGCCAGTGTCCTTGGTGAACAGATACGCTCGCTGGACATCCAGATACAAACACTGGTGAAAGAATTGATGCCCGGTGCCGGTATGCCAGCTATCAGGACACTTGCGACTCTCATGAAAGAGGGCAGAGCGGCGCGGCGCAAAGACATCGAAACCGTCGGCCCCGGCCTCTGGACACAGCTGGAACAGCAATTGACCGGCCCAGACGGCGGGGACCAGTATGCATTCCTGAAGTCGCTCGGCCAACAACAGGATATCTGCATCGGCGTAAAGCGCGGCTTGAAAGCA